>PXSY01000130.1 GCA_003023125.1 Bacteroidetes bacterium QH_10_64_19 | reverse complement strand
CGAACACGGAGATGATCAAAGGAAAAGTGATGAACCACACGAAGCGGAACATCCTGCGACTCGACATTTCGTTCGGGATCGCTTACAAGGAGCGGCCCGACGAAGCACGGGAGGTCCTTCTCCCTATCGTCGAGGACGACGACCGAATCCTCTCGGATCCGTCGCCGACGGCGGTTGTCACGAAGATGGACGATTCGAGCGTGAACATGTTGCTGCGGTTTTACCTTCAGGACCCGAGCCAAGAAGTGCCCATGCGCTGGGAATATACTGAGAAGGTGCGGGAGGCGCTCCGCGAGGCCGACATTGAGGTCCCGTTTCCCCACAGGCAGCTTTTCCTCGATGGGGCCAAGGCCTTGCAGGAAACGCCCCTGCAGGATTCGTCCAACCGCGCCCCTTCCTCCCGTGAGTAACCCTTAGAAATGATGCGGACTCGTCTACACTCGTGCGCAGCGTGCCGAGGGGCGACTATTCGGGGGTCTCCACCTTGACCGACTCCTCCCAGTCCCAACTCGCGAGCGACTCGAAGGCGTCGTAGGCCGTCATGTCGTGCTGGATTGGCGTCACGGACACGTAGCCCCGCTCGATGGCCGAAAGATCCGTCTCCTGTCCGTCGTCAAGATTGACGAACGTGCCCGCGAGCCAGTAATAGGACTGGTCGGCCGGGTCAGTGCGTTCCTCGAAGCCCTCGTCCCACCGGGAGCGCGCCTGACGCGTAAGGGCAAACCCTTCGATTTCGTCCGCCGGAAGCGCGGGCACGTTGACGTTGAGCAGCACCCCCCGCGGCAACCCCCGATCCAAAACCCACTCCACGATGCGCCGAGCCCATCGGCCGGACGCCTCAAACGTTGGCGCGGACCACTCGCAAAGCGATATAGCGACCGCGTCGAGCCCCAGAATGGACGCCTCGGTGGCGGCGCTCACGGTGCCCGAGTAGAGCACGTTTACGGCCGTGTTCGGGCCCTGGTTGATGCCGCTGACCACGAGGTCCGGCGGCGTGTCGAGCAATTCATGACACGCCAGCTTCACGCTGTCGGCGGGGGTGCCGGTGACGCCCCACGCCGGAATGGACCCCGACGGCACCTCAAACTTGACCTCGTGGGCCCGCACCGGATCCCGCACTGTAATCGCGTGGCCGACCGCACTCTGCTCGTTGGTCGGCGCCACCACGACTAGATCCCCCAGCCCATCCAGGGCGGCCGCCAATGACTGGATGCCTGGGGCGTGGATTCCGTCGTCGTTGCACAGGAGGATGCGGGGCTGATCGTCCGGCATGGGGACACTCGTGAGGTCAGGTTGAGGAAATTGGAGGATGTCGGATAGACCCCAACGGCACTCGGCGAGAACGGATCGCCGAGCGACGGATTAGTAACTTTCGTCCTCAGAGGGAAAGGACCGATCCCGGACGTCCGACACGTACGCACTGATCGCCTCCGTGATGGTCTCGTCGAGGCGGGCGTACCGCCGGACGAACCGGGGATTAAAATCGGTCGACAGGCCGAGGGCATCGTGGGACACCAGCACCTGCCCGTCGGTCCTGGCCCCGGCCCCGATCCCGATGGTAGGAATGGACAACGATTCCGTCACCTCACGGGCCAGATCGGCCGGAATTTTCTCGAGCACGACGGCAAAGCACCCCGCCTCCTCCAGGCGCTTGGCGTCAGCGCGGAGCTCATCGGCCTCCTCTTTCTCCCGCGCCCGCACCTGATACGTCCCGTAGTTGTAAATGCTCTGCGGCGTGAGTCCCAGGTGGCCCATGACGGGGATTCCGGCCGTCACCATCCGGCCGATGCTTTCGGTCACCGGGGCGCCCCCTTCAATTTTCACCGCGTGGGCCCCCGTTTCCTTCATCACGCGAATGGCGGAGCGGAGCGCCTCCTTCGAGTCGCCCTGAAACGACCCGAACGGGAGATCAACGGCCACCAGCGCCCGGTCGATGCCCCGGACGACGCACTGCGCGTGGTAGATCATCTGGTCGAGCGTCATCGGCAGGGTCGTTTCGTTGCCCGCCATCACGTTCGAGGCCGAATCTCCGACGAGCAAGACGTCAATCCCGGCCCGGTCGTAGAGCCGCGCCGAGGTATAGTCGTAGGCCGTTAGGACGGCGATGGGCACCCCCGCCTCCTTCATCTCCTGCACGGTCTTGGTCGTGACGCGCGGTACGTCCGCAACGTCCGGGAGAGACGAGTCGGCCCCCATGCGTCTGAGATCTCAGATGAGGAAGAATCCCCAACGAGGCGAGGACAGGCCGCAAGAGGAGAATTTTGTCTCCCGAGCGGAGTGTCCGAGCGGCGCTGGTTACTGCCCTCCCCCTCCGCCACCGGGCGGGGGCGTCTGATTTCCGGGTGGCGTGGCGGGCTGATCCAGCGTAGGCGACGGTTCGCCCGGCGTTTGAGAAAGAGAAATGTCGAGCTCATTCGCCACGTCGCGCGTGATGTCGACTACGTTATTGCTGGTCTGATCTTCGTAGAGAAGCACCTCGCGCCGCAAGACCGCGTCTAGTTCTTGCTGGGCCGCCACCTTGTCAATCGCAGCCTGGAGCTGTTCGAGCAACGGCTGCATCATCTCCTGTCGGCGTTGCTGCATCTGCTTCTGTCGCTTCTGCGCAGACTGCTGGATCTCACGCTGCCGCCGCTGGAGCTCCCGCTCCCGCTCGGCACGCGCGGAGTCGTCGAGAAGGGACTGCTGCTGCTGGAACTGCTGCACCTCCTTCTGGAATTGCTGGCGCCGCTGTTGGAGCTGTCGCTGCTGCTGCTTCATCTCCTTCTGTATCTTCTTTTGCACCTCTTGCATCCCCGGCATGCTCGCCAGCACCGACCGCTGGTCGACGTAGCCGAGCTTCTGGGCCTGCGCCGGCATCGCGACGAGGGCGCCGAGAAGGAGAAGAACTGTGAGAAGTTTCGAAATGCGTGTCGATGACATGGGCATAAACGTTGTTCTGTAAGCGAGAATGTCCGGTGGTTCCAGTAGTGTCGTACGAACGGACGGCGTGTCCTATTGCCCCTCAGCTTGCTCTGTGGTACTGACGCCCAGTTGTTGGAGAACCGCCTCGTTCAAGTTGTGGTCATCGCGGGCATACATGAAGAGCACCCGCTCCCCCTTGTCAAAAACATAATCATATCCCTGCTCCGTTGCGACCTCTTCCGTCGCTTTTAAAATGCGCTCCTGGATCGGGCGCATGAGTTCCTTCTGACGCGTGTACAGCTGCCCGTCCGGCCCAAAATATCGCTTGCGGAGTTGCTCCACCTCCCGCTGGGCCTTGGTGATCTCTGTCTGCTTCTGTCGACGCTCTTCCTCGGTGTAGAGCAGCTCCCACGCGCGAAACTCTTCCTTCAGCGCCTGCACCTCTTCCTCCTCGTTTTGAATTTCCGACCGCCATTTTTTCTCCAGCTGATCGAGCTTCTGCTGAACATTGGCGTACTCCGGCACCTCGTTCAGGATCGACTGGGAGTCGATGTAGCCGATGCGCTGCTGCGCAGAGGCCTCTCCCCTCGCCCCTAGGAGCCCAGCGATCACCGCGACGATCAATCCCATCCGCGCTCGGCCGCTCGGTAGACATCGGAATCTGCATACGGTCCGCAGCAATGCGTCGCAACGACCGATTCGGAAAGACCCGGCGACCTATCGTCGACCACCGCCGCCTCCTCCCCTGCCAAATCCTTGACCGAGGGAGAACTGAAAGGTCCATCCCGGTTGGCCGTCGCTTCCGCGTTCGAGAGGCACAAATTCGTCGAAGTTGTAGCCGTAGTTAAACTCGATCATCCCAACGATGGGCAGGAACAGCTTCACCCCAACCCCGGCAGAGCGGTACAGCTCCGAAGGATTATACGCGTCCAGGCTGCTCCAGGCGTTGGCGGCATCGAGAAAGAGGTACGGACGCGCCTGCAGCTGTTGGGACTCAACGGCCTTCCACCGAAACTCGGACGTATACTTGTTCAGCACCTGTCCGCCCTCGGGCTGCAGATTGTTGGTGCCACGCACACTGGCAAGCGGCCCGATGACGCCTCGCGGGTAGCCACGCATGTAGACCGGATCGGTGCCGAACGTGCCTCCCTGGTAGTCGAAGGGCGTTCCCCCCACCTCAAAGGTTTCGAACTGGACCTCTTCGCCGGTAATGGAGCCGATGTACCCAAAGTCCGTCCCGGCCCCGAAGGAAAACTGGTCGCCAATCGGGACATTCCAGCTGGTTTCGAACCGCCACTTGTGGTACTGCACGAGATCCCCAAAGGGCGGCGCCACCTCCACCGACAGCGACACGTTCGATCCGGTCCGCGGGAAGGTCGGGTTGTCGACCGAGTTGCGACTCAGCGACTGTCGAAACGTGACCGACTGGCTCACCCCAAACGGCACGGTGCTAAAGAGCGGGCTCCGATCTCCTGTGTCTGGGTCGCGCCCGCGGTTGTTGTAAAACTGGTATCCAACCCGGCTTCCCGTCATAAACTTGTCATCGGGCCAGTCAAGCCGCTGTCGCACGAACAGATTGGCGGACGCATTCTCGAATCTCCCATCCTGCACGCCCGACCGTCGGCTTCCGAACACCGATCGCGTGTACTTCGAGTACGAGGCCGATCCACCCACCGGAGTCGGGCTCCCGCCGAACCAGGGCTCCGTAAAGGAGAGCGAGTAGTTTTGATAGAAGCTGCCGTTCGTTCGGACGTTCACGCTGAGCTTCTGCCCGTCGCCGGAGGGGAGCGGACGCCAGGCGTCGGCCTCAAACATGTTCTGCGCCGAGAAATTGTTGAATTGGAAGCCCAGCTGCAGAACAAGCCCGAACTGGCCGAACGTCCCCGAGAGCTGCAACTGGTCGCTTCCCACTTCCTCAACACTGTAGGTCAGTTCTGCCTCTTTCTCTTCCTCGTCAACGCTGATGTCCGGCCCGCCGGAGAGACACCAGAAAGCGACTCCTGACTGAAATAGTCCAGCTGGTTCAAGCGACGAATGGATTCCTGAATAGAGCTCCGGCTGAAGCGGTTGCCGGGGACCGTGTAGAGCTCCCGACGGATGACGTAATCCTTGGTCTTGGTGTTGCCGGAAATGTCGATGTCGCCGAAGGTGTACACTTCGCCCTCCCGGACGTCCATCGTAATGTCGAGCGAGTCCTCCCCCACGACGCGAACCGTGGGCTGAACGTCGGCCCGCATATGCCCGCGATCCATGTACAGCCCCAGCACCCCGCTTTCTCGTCCCCCTCCGTACAGATTCTCGTCGAGCGCCTTGCCGTTATACACATCGCCCTCCGACAAGCCCAATTGCTCCGACAAGACACGGTCGTCGTAGACCGTGTTGCCCTCCCAGTTGACATCACTCACGTAATAGCGGCTCCCTTCTCGTACCTCAACATCGATGCCGAGCCCGTCGTCGCCCATGTAATACACCGAGTCCTGCACGACCTGTGCATCGTAATACCCATGCTCGCGGTAATGGTCGATGACCCGCTCAAGGTCTTCTTCGTAGAGACTCCGGTCAAACGTCTCCCCCTTCCAGATGCGCCACCAGCGGTTCTCAACCGTCTCCTCCATGGCCCCACGAAGGTCTCCGTCGTCAAATTCCTCATTTCCGGAGAACCGAATGCGATGGACCTCAATCTCTTCTCTGCGGTCGACGTTGAACGCGAGGTTGACCCGGTTGTCGCTCACCGACCGCTCCACGTTCACTTCGGTTCGGAGGTAGCCTTCCTTTTCGTAAAAATTCTTAATGACCTGCTTCGAGCGCTCCACGTCGGACGGACGGACGGGACTGCCCTTGAGAAGCGGCATTTCTTTCTTGAGGTCCTCTCGGTCCCCCCCATCAATTCCTCGCAGTTCGTAGGACGCGAGGGTTGGCTCGGGCGTCACCTTGATGGTGAGCGTCACCTTGTTGCCCGACTGTGCGGTGCGGTGGATGGACACATCGGAAAACAGCCGCAGGTCGTAGACCGAGCGGATGGCCTGCGCGATGGCGTCACCGGAGGGCAACGTAATTTCCTGCCCCCGCGCTAGCCCGCTGGACTGCTCGACAAACTGACGCTTCTGCTGGTCCTCCACGCCCTCCACCCGAATGTTGTCGATCACGTAGGTTGCCCGCGGGGACGCGGCCGTACTGGAGGTCGGAGACGACTGGGTGGGGGTCTGGGCCCCGGCGGTCATCGCACCACCAAGCAGGAAGGCAAGAAAGAGGGTTGGCAGCCGAAGGCGCATACCGGTAAAGCACTCGTACGAGGGTCACAAACAGGCGAATCAGCCCGGTGAAACTGGACTTTCTCCGGGCAGTTTCGGGATGACTCACTCTCTCTTCCTCAGGAACGCACCTTCCCCAGGAATTATTCTCTGAGGACGCGAGCACACGATCTAGGAGAAAAGAGACGACCTATTTCTGTCCGTTGCTCCCCTCCTCAGAGCCGTTGCACTCGATGCGCCCGAACCGACGGTCCCGATCCTGATAGCTACGAATGGCGGCATACAGTTGCTCTCGCCGAAAGTCCGGCCAGTACTCCTCCGTGATGTACAACTCGGTGTAGGCACTCTGCCAGAGCAGAAAGTTCGAAAGCCGGTACTCCCCCCCGGTTCGTATCAGAAGGTCGGGATCCGGCATCCCAGCCGTGTCGAGGTGAGACTCGAAGAGGGAAGCATCAATCTCCTCCGGATCCATCTCGCCCGCCTGCACGTCGGCCGCCAGGGCCCGGGCCGCCTGAAGAATCTCCCATCGCCCGCTGTAGGACAGGGCGAGCGTGAGGGTCATGTGACTGTTGTCGGCCGTGGCGGCCCTGGTTTCCTCGATGGCCTCCTGGCAGGAATCGGGCAGTTCGGACAGGTCCCCAATGGTTCGGAGCTTCACTCCGTTTTCCATGAGCGTCGACTGTTCCTCCTGCACGGTGCCCACCAGCAGCTCCATGAGCGCATCGATCTCCGAATCGGGCCGCTCCCAGTTTTCCGTACTGAACGTGTAGAGCGTGAGGTGCTCCACCCCGAGCTCCGCACAGGCTTCCGTGACGTCCCGGACCGAGGTAACGCCTTCGTGGTGGCCCACGACCCGGGCCTCGTCCCGCTGCTGCGCCCAGCGTCCATTGCCGTCCATGATACAGGCGATGTGGGCGGGCACCTCCCCGCGGGCCTGCAACGCCTCTTGGTGACGCTCATCCGTGTCCGTGGATGCCTCCCGACGAGAAGAAACCTCCGTAGTCTGGCGGATCGATTCCATGGCTCCGATTGGCTCCAAACAATGAACGGAAAGCGGGGCAACGGGCCCGTCAACGAGACGCGCAATTTTTAAAGGAGCTGTGTGAGACGCAGGAGTAAGGGCTACACCCTGAGTCTGAGGTTGAGCCCGACCTCCGGCCGTGCTCTTGAGTACTGCGGCAAACACTACCTTCCGTTTCGAAATGCAACGTATCTGTGTCCGTTCCCCGCCTCCCTCACAGCCGCATGATGTCGTTAAAGATGATGAACGCCATGAAGCCGATCAGCAGAATCATGCCCACCTGCTGCGCCACGAGCCGCACGCGCACCGAGGGGCGCCGGCGAGTGACGGCCTCGTAGAGCAGGAAGAGAAGCTGCCCCCCGTCCAGGGCCGGGATGGGAAGCACGTTCATGATGGCGAGCGTGATGGAGAGGGCCGCGACGAGACTCCAGAATGGAACGGCCCCTTGAGACGCCGCGTCGCTCGTCACTTTGGCGATCATCACCGGGCCGCCGAGACTATCCGTCAGGCTGTCGCGCCCCTCCACGATGCGCTTCAGGGTGACGACGATGGTGCGGGCGTAGGTCCAGGTCTCGTTGACACCGGCCTGTAAAGCCTGAGCCGGCCCGTAGGTCGTGGTCCGAAACCCGAACTTGTCGGAGAGGATGCTTCGGGTGACCGGACTGGCCCCAGGAGCCCCAGGATTGCGCACCCCCAGGAGGTAGCGCTCCGCGTCCTCGTCGTACTCGGCGGCGATCTCGGCGGCTCGAATCTGGCCGTCCTTTGTATCGCGGACGAGGCGCGACGTCCCGGGATCGGACCGGGCCCCAACCAGAGAATCGGGACGAAACCACTGCACCTGCACAGGCTCGCCCCCCACCTCCTGCACCACATCGCTCATCTCCATCCAGAACCACACCGTATCGGAGCCGATCGTGAGAACGCGGTC
>PXSY01000129.1 GCA_003023125.1 Bacteroidetes bacterium QH_10_64_19 | reverse complement strand
CGCCCACCGAGGTCTCCCAGCCGTCATCGGTCTGTCGAATAGGGACGCGGTTCGCAACTACGGTTAAGCTCAAGGCGGTATTGGTCGCGTGGTGAAAAGAAGCAAGTCCGACGCAGCACGGCTGCCCGACGAGACAACTCGAAACCGTTCTTCCTAAGACACGAGCGTGCGAGCGTAGAGGTGCCGTTCACTAGCATACCGGTCCGCACGAACGATGGCAAGGTCCATTCGCTCTCCTCCCCTCCGCCCCGTGCCCCAAAATGGATGGAGAGACGGGAGACGTCAACGCAGACCCTCGTTTGACCCCCTTTTCATTCTCTACCGTGATTCCGGGTCTCGCTCCGTTTCGCGGGCCTCCGCCGTCCGATCGGTCGCTTGACGTGTTCCCTCTCCCTCCGCCCACTCGTAGAGCGCCCGGTGCTTCACGGCGTCGCCGAACAGGCAGAGCCCCGCGTTCAGCGCCACGAGGCTGGCGGTGCCGGCAACCACCCATTTCCAGGTCGGTTCGTCCCGGCCCTTCAGGAGGGTCGATTGCCCGACCCCGCTGGCGCCGAGGCCCGTGGCGAGAAGGCCGAGGGGGGCGAGCGTCTTCCACTTCTCGTAGTGACGTTCTGCGGCGGTTTCGGCGGTGTTTGTCGCGTCGTTGGGCATACGTTTACGAAACGAGGGTGTGTGTGCTGGTTTTGCGAGTCTCGACTGCGGACGGCCGTCCGCAGACGGCAGGCCGCAGTAAGGAGAACCGCCGGGGACCGCGGTCGGCAGTCCGTGGTCGGCGGTCCTAATGGCCGAACTCTCAGTTCGGAGTGTCCTCCATCACTTCAACCACCTCCATTCCCACGTCCGGATAATCGGTAATCAGGCCGTCCACCCCGAGGCGAATCAGCCGCTGCATCTCGCGTCGGTCGTTGACCGTCCACGGGACCACGCGGAGGCCCCGGTCGTGGGCCGCCCGCAGGAGCGCCGCGTCGACGGATCGGTGGCCCGGACTGTACACCGCGGGCGTGAAGCCGAGGCGCTCCACCTGGTCGGGCAGAGAGTCCGCGGTGCCGTCCACCACGAGGAGCGCGAGCTGGACGCCCGTCTCCTCGGCCCGATCGAGCCGAAGCCGTCGCGCGACCCGGAGCGCCCGCACGTCGAACGACTGGATCGTGGTTCGCGCCGCCGCGCCGCCCTCGCGCACTACATTGAGCACGCGGCGTGCGAATTCCTCGGGCTCGGGGTGAAACGTGCCGTCCCAGTCGGGGCGCGACTTGATCTCAACGTTGTAGAAGACGGGCGGGCGGTCGTGCTTGGCGACGTACGACTCGGCCATCGCAATCACGTCGCGGAGGAGCGGTTTCACCGTCGGCTGGGTGTCCTGCTGCGGGAAGTCGGGATGCTGCCGTCGGCCGCAGTCGTACTGCTCAATCTCCGCGTACGTCATGCGGTAGAGATTGTGCGACCGCGCCTCGTTCGCCGGGACCGGTTCGCCGGACGAAAGCGAACAGATCTCGTGCGACATCCACGGCTCGTGTGACACCACAACCTGCCCGTCCCCACTGATCACGACATCCATCTCCAGGGTCGTCACGCCGAGCTCCAGTGCGCGCCGGAACGCCGGGATCGTGTTTTCGGGCGCGAGGCCGCGGGCGCCGCGGTGGCCCTGGAGGTCGACGTCATTGGGCGGGATCGCCCCAGAAGAACCGGGCTGAGCAGAGGCGGCGTCGGGCACGAGGAGGAGCGAGAGGGCGACGAGAAGGAACAGGCGGACGCGCACTGGTGCGACAGGTGGGGGAGGCATCAAGGACGATCACGGAGCGACAGTCGGAGAATGTATTACGCTGCGCAATGGTTCTCGCGGAAAAGGCCGCTGCGTGTGAGCGTCCGGGCGTTTGGGCGTACGGAAGGAACACACTCATACTCACAGCCCCGATCCTTACACCTTCGGTCAGTCCCAGCTGCTGTCGGGAAAGGTAAAAACTCCTCGGAAACTCCCGCACGCATCGGTCGTCTCTCCTTCAACAGTAGACCAACCGCCACCAAGTCAAAAATCCTCCTCCGCGAGGCCCTCTCTCCCGTCCCTCTTCAGGGCCAATCATATCTTAGCGACAGGGGCTGTTTGTATGATCCTGTAGAGGCAGGCCTCCCGCGCTCCCACTCCTCCATTCTCCCGTGCATTCCTGGCGTTTCTCCCACGATCAGCGGCAGCGGAGCCTCCTTCCCTCGACGAAACTTTCAACATGCAAATCGCCCTAGCTCCTCCCCGCAGGTTAAAGGGCCACGAAGGCCGATTCATACCGCAAGATCGGTGGTCTTTCCGCGCGCGCATGCGTACATTAATTGGCGGTGGAATCTCTGCACTTCCCTCGGGCTTCGATGCCCTGTAGACTCCAGCTCACTCCTTGTTGAACGGACTTCTTTTCATACATCATGGAAGCGGACGACAGCCGCGTGATCCCCATCAACATCGAGGACGAGATGAAGTCGTCCTACATCGACTACTCGATGTCGGTGATCGTGAGCCGGGCGTTGCCCGACGTGCGCGACGGCCTCAAGCCGGTGCACCGCCGCGTGCTCTACGCCATGCACGAGCTGGGGCTCACGCAGGGCGCAAATTACAAGAAAAGCGCCCGTGTCGTCGGAGAAACGCTCGGAAAATATCACCCGCACGGCGACTCGTCGGTCTACGACACGCTCGTGCGCATGGCACAGGAGTTCTCCATGCGCTACCCGCTGGCCGACGGGCAGGGCAACTTCGGCTCGGTCGACGGCGACTCGGCGGCGGCCATGCGGTACACGGAGGCCCGAATGACGCGGATCGCCGAGCAGATGATGACCGACATCGGGAAGGAGACCGTCGACATGCAGGAGAACTTCGACGGGACGATGGAGGAGCCGACCGTGCTCCCCGCCGCCTTCCCCAACATGCTGGTGAACGGGGCCGACGGCATCGCCGTGGGCATGGCCACCAAGATTCCGCCTCACAACCTGGGCGAGACCATCGACGCCACGGTGGCTTACATTGATGATCCGGACATCGAGGTCGACGACCTGATGGATCACCTCCCGGCACCGGACTTCCCGACCGGGGGCATTATCTACGGCTATGCGGGCGTCTACGAGGCGTATCATACGGGCCGCGGACGGGTGGTGATGCGCGCCAAGATGCACGAGGAGGAGGTCCGCAGCGGGCGCGACGCGCTCGTCGTGACCGAACTGCCGTTCCAGGTCAACAAGAGCCGCGAGGTGGAACGCATTGCCGACCGCGTGCGGCAGGAGCGCATCGAGGGCATCGCCGACCTGCGCGACGAGAGCGACCGGGACGGCCTCCGTATCGTCATCGAGCTCAAGCAGGGCGCCAACGCCGAGATCGTCAAGAACCAGGTGTACAAGCATTCGCGCCTGCAGGATACCTTTGGCGTCAATATGGTGGCGCTGGTGGACGGACGTCCGCAGGTGGTCAACCTGAAGGATGCGATCCGGCACTACGTGGAGCACCGGCACGAGATCGTGGTGCGGCGCACTGAGTACGATCTGGAACAGGCTCAGAATCGGGCGCACATCCTGGAGGGGCTTACGCTGGCCCTCGATCACCTCGACGCCGTCATCGCCATCATCCGCCACTCGCCCGACACTAGTACGGCCCGTCAGAGCCTGCGCGAGGGCCGCT
This sequence comes from Bacteroidetes bacterium QH_10_64_19, assembly GCA_003023125.1. Next base: position 85 of record PXSY01000129.1, on the reverse strand, counting down.
ACCCGGACGCGCTCTCGGACACGGACCTCCGCGAACTCAACGTGCCCCTTACCCCGCCCGTGGAGGCCGACGAAGAGCAGGACAC
>PXSY01000128.1 GCA_003023125.1 Bacteroidetes bacterium QH_10_64_19 | reverse complement strand
TGCGCAGGGGGCTGACTGGTTCGTCAACTGGGCCGACGTCCCGTCCCTCCGGCCCCTGCCCAACGGACGGCTCGCCGCGCACTACCTGCAGAGCAACGGCCCAGACCCGCTGGCCTACGCGGTGCGCATCACGCAGGGGACGCCGGACGGCACCTGGCAGTCGGCCGTCACGCCGCACGATGACCGCACGGAGACGGAGCATGGATTTGCGTCGTTGCTCCCGTGGGCCGAGGACCAGTTGCTCGCGGTGTGGCTGGACGGGCGCAAGATGGCGGGGAAGGAGGGGCACGGCGGCGAGATGACGCTCCGAGGGGCCGTCCTCGATTCAACAGGGACCGTCGAGCATGAGGCCCTCATCGATGCCCGCACCTGTGAGTGCTGTCCCACCACCGCGGTGCGCACGGGAGAGGCGGCGCTCGTGGCCTACCGCGACCGCAGCGAGGACGAGATCCGCAACATTCGTCTCGCGCGGTTCGACGGCCAGTCGTGGTCCGAGCCGACGCTGCTGCACGACGATGGCTGGCAGATTTCAGGGTGCCCCGTCAACGGCCCGGCCCTGGCGGCCGAGGGCGACCGTGTGGTCGCGGCCTGGTACACGGCCCCCGAGGGAACGCCCCATGTCAAGGTGGCCTTTTCGGACGATGGGGGGCGGCAGTTCACCGAGCCGGTCGTCGTCGCCGAAGGCACGCCCACCGGGCGCGTCGACGTGGTGTCCCTGCAGGACGGAAGGGCGGTCGTAAGTTGGCTCGGCAAGCACGACGACAGCGCGGCCCTGCTGGCCCAGTCCGTTCGGGCCGACGGGTCGACCGGACGCGCCGTTCCAATGGCCACTCTCGGATCGGCGTCGCGCGGCGTGGGCGTTCCCCAACTCGTGCGGAACGGCGGCCACCTCTACGCGGCGTGGACGAATCCGGACGAGGGCGGTGTGCAAGCCGGGCGCGTCGAGATGGGGGCACTCCGGTAGCGGTCCGCCGGGCGTCCCCCGCGGCCCCACCGATTTGAGAACCCTCGATCGGGGCGCTTTCGGGGCAGAAGTGCAGCCGCCCCGGCGTCGCATACTTGGTTCTCGTCGTCCGCTTCGCTGCTGTCCCCACCGATGGTAGGGTAGATGAAGGGCCCCTGCATGGTCGCGTCCGGCCCGGTGGGGAGCGATGTGTCGTTGATCTGGCAATCCGGGTTCAAGGGGGACAGCATGTGTTCGGCCCGTAGGCTGAGCTTCGGAAAGACACGACCGGAAGAACTGGGCTGAAACGGATTGCCAAGGGCAGAGACATTCCGGGCGAGGAGCCACTCTCAGCGCCGAGCGACGATCCAGATGGCATGCACGAGGCCCGGGACGTACCCCAGCAGGGTAAGCAGGAGGTTAATCCAGAACTGCGTCCCGATGCCTTCTTGAAGAAAGACACCGAGAGGCGGAAGAACGATGGAGAGGAGAATGCGAAGGAGGTCGGCCGAGTCGGAGGAAGAAGCCATGGTGGCGTTGTGTGGTTGTAAAGGGGGACGTGACGCGTACGCGATGGGCCCGCGTCTCCTTACAGTGCCTGCCCCGCGCCTCTCTGTGCCGGCGCATCATGACAGCCACGCGAGAAGACCCGTGCCGATGGCAATGGGCACCAGGAGAAGACTCGCTAGAGTGCCGCCGGTACTCAGCACCAGGAATTTAGGGGTGAGGGCGCGGAAGAGCACGCCGTAGCGCGCAAGCAGGATTCGGTTATCGGGACGGGGTCCGGCGCCTGGACCCGCCCATGATGAAGAGGTTTGACGAGGAGGAGAGCTCTTGGGCGTCTCCTTCAGGAAGCACTTTTTCGCTCAGGGAACGGCTCTCTGAAGACAGCTTCCTTCAGAGATGATTCTCTTGAAGGCGACTCTCTTTCGGGGTGGGGGCCTCTTCGGCCCGGGGGAGCCGCACGGTACAACAGGTGCCCTCGTCCCTCTCCGTGTCCACCTCGATGGCGCCGCCCATCTGGTCGAGCACCTCTTTCGCCACTGTCAGGCCCAGCCCTGTCCCCTCGTACTCCCGCCCTACGCCCTCGGAGGCCTGCTCAAACGCCTCGAACAGCTCCTCCACCTGATCCGGAGCCATCCCGATGCCGGTGTCCTCGACCTGTACGATCACGGTGTCGTCCTTCACCCGGGCGCGAGCCTCGATCCGACCGCCGCTGCCCGTGAATTTTACGGCGTTGCTAAGCAGGTTCTTGAGCACGATCTGAAGGCCGTCCGGATTGGCCCGTCCCCAGAGGGGCGTGTCCGGCGTCTCCACGGCAAGAGCAAGCCCCACCTCCTCTGCCTCCATCTCGAAGAGTGCGGCGGCATCGCTGAGCTCCTCGGCCACGTCGACCGTCTCCCGGGCCAGGTCCATCTCCCCCGCCTCCAGCTTCGAGAGATTCAGAACCGCCCCGAGGGTGTCGAGGAGGCGGCGCCCACTCTTTTCGATGAGTCCCGCAAACCGGGACACCAGTTCCGAATCCTGGTCGCCCTCCTTCACGGCCTCCCTGATAGACTGGCCGAAGCCGATGATCGAGGTCAGGGGCGTGCGGATCTCGTGGCTCATGTTGGCCAGGAGGGCCGACTTAAGCCGGTCGGCCCGCTCGGCCTCGTCCCGGGCGGCCCGGAGCTTCCGTGTGCGCTCCTTCACGCGTCGCTCCAGCTCTTGCTCACGCTTCTTCTCGGTCGTGACGTCCTCCTGCACCGAGACAAAGTGCGTGGTGTCGCCGTCCTCGTTCGTGATCGGCGCAATCCGCCAGCGCACGTGATAGGGCGTGCCGTCCTTCTTGTAGTTTATTACCTCGTCAACGGCGGTCTTGCCTTTGGAGAGGCGCCGCTTCAGCCGGTCGAGCTTCTCCCGACTGGTCTCGGGGCCCTGCAGCATGCGCGGCGTGTTGCCGAGCAGTTCGTCCGCATCATACCCGGTCATCGCCGTCATCGCCTCGTTCACGTACTGGATCTCGGGGCCGGGCGGCGTCAGGTTCGGCCCGGTGATGATCACGCCGGTCTGGGCCCGCTCCACGGCGTTGGCCAGCAGCCGGACGCGCTCTTCGAGCCGTCGGCGTTCGGTAATGTCGCGGGAGACGGCGATGACGGTGCCCAGGTCCACATCCTCCGGCAGGCGGCGGCCCTGCGATTCCAGCGTGCGCCAGCTGCCGTCGGCATGGCGGATGCGAAACTCGACGGTCAGTCGACGGTCAGGGTTCATGACGATCGTCTCCAGGGTGTCCTGGACAGAGGAATGGTCGTCCGGGTGAACGCGCTCCCAGAGGGAGGTGCCCTCCAGCTCGTGGGGCTCGTACCCGAGCACTTCCGTCGCCGACGGGCTTTCAAACTGGATTGTCCCGTCCGCGTCGAGCACCGTCACCACGTCTGTGACGTTTTCTACCAGTGCCTCAAAGGCCTCCGTGCGGGCCCGAAGCTGAGACTCCAACTCCTCGCGGCGGTTTAGCTCCAGCCGCAATTCGATTTCGGTCCGGGCCGAGGCCGCAAAATCTTTGGCGGTGGCCACGTCCTCGGTCGCCCAGGGCCGCGGCTCCCAATCCACGACGCAGAAGGTGCCTACGGTCTGGCCCTCCGAGGTAATCAAGGGAATCCCCAGGTAGGCCTCAATCCCGTGCTCCTCAACGGCGGGGTGCCCGCCGAGATCGGGGTCTGCGTCGACGTCATCAATGATGAGCGGCTCGGTCCGATCGAGGGTGTAAGCGCAGATCGAGTGTTCGATGGGGGTCTTTCGGGTTGAGTTCAGCGGCTTG
>PXSY01000127.1 GCA_003023125.1 Bacteroidetes bacterium QH_10_64_19 | reverse complement strand
GGTGCGGCATCCGTCGAGCTGGACGCGGGGCATCGAGCGCATCGCCTATCTGGGGTACGCCACGCCGCCGCTGGCCTTTGCGCTGGCGCTCATCGTCTTTTCGCTCGGCAGCGTGCCGTTTGCGTACCAGACCCTGGGACTCCTCGTCGCGGCCTACGCGCTCCACTTTATGGCCGAGGCCGTCGGGCCCGTGCGGAGTGCGCTCTATCAGGCCCCTCCTCATCTGGAAGAGGCCGCGCGGTCGCTGGGGCGCTCCTCACTCGGCGCGTTCCTCAGCGTCACCTTCCCGCTCGTACGCCGGGGACTGCTCGTGAGCATGGCCTTCGTCTTTCTGTCGGCCATGAAAGAGCTACCGCTCACGTTTCTCCTGGCCCCCATCGGCTTCGAGACCCTTGCCCTCAATACGTGGAGCTACGCGGAAGAAGCGATGTTTGGGCAGGCAGCCCCGTACGCACTCACCATCATGTTCGTCTCGGCACTCTTCGTGGGCCTGCTGCTGATGCGGGAGCGCACGACCGACCGCCGTCCTGCCGCGGAGCAGACGTAGCCCTCTGCAGTTGCGTCGGCTCCGGGCCGCAGCCGGGGAACGAGTCGGGTGGAATTAGGTGCTATGTTCGTCATGAACGACCCAGTCCTCTCCGTCCAAGATCTGACCAAGCGGTTCGGCCCCGACGCGCCTCCCGTCGTGCACGACATCTCTTTCGATGTGAGCGACGGGGAAATCTTCTCAATCCTGGGACCGAGCGGGTGCGGCAAGACGACGGCGCTCCGCTGCATCGCTGGGTTTGAGCGGGCTACGGCGGGCACCATCGCGCTGCGAGATCAAGAACTCTCGGGGCCGGGAACGCACGTGTCCCCGGAGGCGCGGACGGTGGGCATCGTCTTCCAGAACTACGCCCTCTTTCCCCACCTTACGGTGCGCGAAAACGTCGCCTTCGGCCTCAACGGCGCGGCCCAGGCCGAGCGGAATGATCGGGCGCAGGAGGCGCTGGAGATGGTGGGCCTCGGCGGATTCGAGGATCGTCAGCCTCAGCACCTGTCGGGCGGCCAGCAGCAGCGGGTGGCCCTTGCCCGCACTCTAGCCCCGGAGCCGGCCCTGATCCTGCTCGACGAGCCGTTTTCGAATCTGGATGCCCTGCTCCGGCAAGAGACCCGGCAGGAAGTGCGGGAGCTCCTAAAGAGCAAGGGCATGAGTGCCGTGCTCGTGACGCACAATCAGGAGGAGGCGCTCTCGTTTGCCGACCGGTTGGCCGTCATGCGCGGGGGGCAGATCGATCAGGTCGGCACGCCGGAGGATGTCTACTACCAGCCGCGCACGCTCTTCGTCGCTCAGTTTCTGGGGCGCACCAATCTTCTTCTCTCACAGGCGACGGGCGCCGCGGCCAGCACGCCGCTGGGGGAGGTGACCCTCAACGATGAGGCGGAGGGCACCGTGCTCGTGTCAATGCGCCCGGAGCACCTCGCGCTGGTCCCTCCAGAGAACGCGGACGGCCCGGTGGGAACCGTTATGGGACGAGCGTTCAAGGGCCACGACATCACGTATCGGGTGTGCTGCAACGGAAGCGAGTATCTGGTCCACGCCGACAATCGCACGCTGCACGAGCCCGGCGACACGGTGGCCATCCGGCCGCTTGAACCGGCCGTCGTGCTCGAAAGCCGGTCCACGCCCGCCGAGGTGCCGAGTGGGGCCACGCCGGAGCCGGAATGACCCTTTTTCTAGGGTGACGGAGGGGGGCTGTGCCGCCTGAGGGAGAGATTCGAAGAAGGGAAGCAGAAAAGTCCCGGGACGTTTCTGGCATTGTGAGCGACCGTTGCACGTTCCACTCCAAGACAGATGGACCGTCTCGTTCACATTGTCAACGCCGGGCTTTTGGCGCTATTGATCGGGGGAAGCCTGTGGCTGTTTCCGGGCCTGCCCGATCAAGTGCCTCGTCACTTTGGGATTGGCGGCACGGCGGATGCCTATTGGGAGGCGACGCTCCTGCATTGGATGGGTCTGCCCTGCATTGCGGTCGCTGTTGCGGCTCTGGTATACGGCGCTGCGTGGTGGATCGGTACGCCCCCCTACTCCATCAGCGTGCCGAATCAGCAGCAGTACGACATGCTGGATCCGTCGGACAAGCGGGTCGTCATTGGGCACGTGCAGGCGTTTCTACACTGGACAGCCACGGCGATGCTCGCCTTGTTTTTGGTCGCGCAGTGGAGCACCTACCAGGTTGCCATGTCGGGAGCGAGCACGCTTCCCGGATACGGATTGGCGGTCTCCCTCGGAATGCCGGTGGTTCTCGTGATCGCTGCGCTGGGGATGGCGTGGTGGCTGCCACGACGGGTCCGGAAGCTTTCCGGAGAGTCTTAGGTTCCCTGACTTTCAGGGGAGAATGAGGGAGGGGGTGTAAGAGTTGGTCTCTTCAGGATAGACTTTGAGCGTGAAGCGTTTGACGTCAACACGTTGAACGCTCTTGGTTTACGAGGAAAGCGACCCTGGTCTCTTTGCCGATTGCCAGTTGGTTGGCCGATCAGGCTTTCGTTCGACGCGGCAGGTCCGGGAGCGTCTGGGCAATGGCGTCCGTGACGCGGTCGACCTCCGCACGGGTCATGCTGCCGTAGAACGGAAGCGCCAGTGTCCGGGCCGACACGCGCTCACACACCGGAAAGTCGCCGGGCGCAAAGCCGAAGCGGTCGCGGTAGTACGGCTGCAGGTGGATGGGGGGGAAGTAGGGGGCGCAGCCGATGCCCTCCGATTGGAGATGCTCCATCAACTGGTCCCGGGCCCCGTCGGCAAAGTGGTCGTGGAGGCGAACCACGTACACGAACCAGCTGCGCTCGGCGTCGGTCGGCTCGGCGGGGCGCGCCACGTCATCGGCCAAGGGGGCGAGGGCCTCTCGGTACATCTCGGCGACGGACGCTCGGCGGTTGAGGAGCGTGTCGAGCCGCTCCAGTTGGGCATGTCCGAGGGCCGCGGACATCTCGTCGAGCCGGTAGTTGTACCCGAGTCGGTCATGCTGCATCCGGGCGTCGTCCGCGCGGCCCTGATTGCGTAGCGACCGGCAGCGGCGCGCCAAGGTCTCATTGTCAGTCGTGATGCAGCCGCCCTCCCCCGTCGTAATCTGCTTGTTCGGGTAGAACCCAAAACTTGCGGCGTCGCCCCAGCCTCCAATCGCCTGTTCCTGTACGGAGGCCCCGATCGCCTCGCAGCCATCGTCGATGAGCGCAAGGTCGTGCTCGTCGGCCAGGGCCGTGAGGGCCGGCCAGTCGGCCGGCACGCCGAACACGTCGACCGCGAGGATGGCCTCCGTCTTGGGCGTGATGGTGTCGGCCACGCGGTCCGCGTCGAGATTGTAGGTCGACGGATCGATGTCGACGTACCGCGGCCGAAGGTCCTCGTACAGCAACACGTTCGAGGACGCGACGAAGCTGAACGGTGTCGTGAGCACTTCGGCACCAGGGCTCAGATCGAGCGCCGATACGATGCAGTGCAGGGCGCCCGTGCCGCTGCTCACGGCCACGGCGTGCTCGGTGCCGCACCGCTCCGCCATCGCTGCTTCGAAAGCATCGAGATGTGGGCCGCGCGACAGACGTCCGGAGTGCAACACCTCCAGCACACGGTCTCGCTCGTGCTCGGTCACGCTGGGTTGGGCAAGGGGAATCGGCGTGTCTTCTACAGCGGCAGGGGCGCTGCTCGGGGCGGAGGAGCGAGACGGCATGAGGCGATGGGCAGCAGGGGTGAAGGAGAGGAATTGCTAGACACC
>PXSY01000126.1 GCA_003023125.1 Bacteroidetes bacterium QH_10_64_19 | reverse complement strand
AGAGATCCGAGGACGCTCGGACGGGAGGCGGGACGCCTGGTGAGAACCTTTGGCCCCGGTGCTTCGAGCAACTGTCTCAAGCAACTCACGGTCGACCGTGATGGACCCCTCATAGTAGAGATTGGCCTCGGTGACGCGAAGCCGGTGCAGCTTCGCCTTGAGCATTGTGATGTCCATAGACGCACAACTGAATTGAGTAGGGAACGCAGCGGGTCTTCGGTGAAGGCTTCAGGCCCGCGGGACTTCGACGAAGGTGTTGTCAATGAGACGGGTGTCGCCGAAATAGACTGCTACGGCGGCCAGCACGTCTTGCCCCGGGGCTAGATGATCGGTGGGCTGTAGCGTGTTGGCGTCTACGACCTCTGCGTACTCCACCTCTCCGTCGGGCGCCGCAGCGAGTTTATTTTCCATCGCTCGAACCACCGCTTCTGCCTCCTGTTCCCCCCCGTTGATCGCCTCCTCGGCGGCCGTGACGGCCTCGAAAAGGACGGACGCCTGCTCGCGCTCCTCCGGGCTGAGATACTCGTTTCGCGACGAGGTCGCGAGGCCGTCGGGCTCCCGCACCGTCGGGACGCCCACAATGTCGATGTCAAACAGGAGGGTCTCCACCAGCCGCTGAAGAATGACGTACTGCTGGGCATCTTTCTTGCCGAAGACTGCCAGGTCTGGCTTGCAGGCATGAAAGAGCTTCGTCACCACCGTCGTGACGCCCCGGAAGTGCCCTTCCCGGTACGCCCCGCAGAGATGCGCGTCGAGCCGGTCCACCGACACCCCGACGGCGCAAACAGGGCATCCACGTTAAGCGCCTCAAGCTTTTCCCGATCGCCCTCCAGGTCGCGGGGATATTCATCGTAGTCCTCGTTGGGCCCGAACTGGGTGGGATTGACAAAGACCGAGACGGTCACGTGGTCGGCTTCTTCCAGGGCCGTACGGACGAGGGTGAGATGCCCCTCGTGTAGTGCCCCGAGGGTGGGAACCAGTGCGAGGGTCTGGCCCTCGGCCCGGGCCGCATCGGCATGAGCCTGCATCTCATTGACAGTGCGAATCACGTCCATGAACACAGTGGGAGTGGGTGAGCCAAGGATGCGAAAAGAGTGGCGCGGGCAGCTACGGGGTCGCGGGACGCAAGTTCGTCCGACAGACGGCACACATTCGTCCGTCGCGGCTATAGCAAGGGTGCCGACGGTTCCTGTTCGTCGAGCACCGCCCTCCTTCACCCATCTCTTTCTACAAAGTGATCTCCGGCATGCGCCCTCTCGTCGCAACTGTCTGCTTGTTCGCTTTTCTTCCAGGTCCGCTTCAGGCTCAATCGCCCCCGGAGGCCGAGCTCCAGATCAAGGCCGCGGTTCAAGCGGCCCCCGAGTCTATGCGCGATGCTGCAACTGTCCGCGGGTACACCGACGAGGAGACCATCACGACGCTCCGGGAGGGCTCCGGCACGCTCGTATGCCTCGCCGACGACCCGACCGACGACGGCTTCCACGTCGCCTGCTACCACGAGTCCCTGGCCCCGTTCATGCGGCGCGGGCGTGAGCTGCGGCGACAGGGCGTGACCGCCGTCGACAGTGTTCGCCGGGTCGAGATCGAGAACGGCTCCCTGTCCTACCCGGACCAGCCCGCCACCCTCTACAACCTCTCCGGAACCTACGACCCGGCTACCGACGAGGTCGAAGACGCATCGCGCCTCCACGTCGTGTACGTGCCGTACGCCACGGGCGAGAGTACCGGTCTTCCCACACGCCCGGAGGGCGGCCCGTGGCTCATGGAGCCCGGCCAGCCCTGGGCCCACATCATGATATCGGACCCAAAATGACATTTGCCGCCTCTCTCCTTCTCCCTTTCCCGCCTCCTCATTCCCCCGTACCACTATCGAACGCAGCTAATTCGTTGAACCTCAACCTCCCGGGACCGAAGTTAAGTAGGCCTTCTCGACTCTTCCTCAACAGCCGCTTTTCTTCGATCCATGAGCCCCGACTACCGGACTGAAAGCGACTCGCTCGGCGACGTGCGCGTGCCGGCCGATGCGCTCTACGGCGCCCAGACCCAGCGGGCCAAGGAGAACTTCCCCGTTAGTGATCTTCGCTTCCCGCGCCGCTTCATCGAAGCCCTCGGCCACGTGAAGCGCGCGGCCGCTCTGGCAAATCACGACCTGGACCTCCTCGACGCCGACACCGCCGACGCCATCACCGACGCGGCGCAGGAAGTGATCGACGGAACCCACGACGAGGAGTTCGTCGTGGACATCTTCCAGACCGGAAGCGGCACCTCCACCAACATGAATGCCAATGAGGTGATCGCCAACCGGGCCGCCGAGATGCTCGGAGCGGAGCGCGGCAGCGGCGCCGTCCATCCCAACGACGACGTGAACATGTCCCAGTCGTCGAACGACACCATTCCCACGAGCATGCATGTGGCCGCCCGGATGGGCATCGAGCACGATCTCCTTCCTGCTCTGGAGGCCCTGCAGGAGGCCTTCTCGGCGAAGGCCGACGAGTTTGACGACGTGCTCAAGAGCGGGCGCACCCATCTCATGGACGCCACCCCGGTGCGCCTCGGACAGGAGTTTGGCGGATACGCGGCGCAGATCGAGCACGCGATTCAGCGCATCGAACAGGCCTCAAACCGCCTCTCGGAGGTGACGCTCGGCGGGACGGCCACCGGCACCGGGCTGAACTGTCCCGAGGATTTTCCCGACACCGCGCTGCAGCACCTCACGGACGCCACCGGCCTGTCCTTCTACAAGACCGGCAATCACTTTGCGCAGCAGGCCGGCAAGGAGCTTTACCTGGATGCCCATGGGGCCTTGAACACGCTCGCCACGGCCCTCCTCAAGATTGCCAACGACCTTCGGCACCTGTCCAGCGGCCCCACGAGCGGCCTCGGCGAGATCAAGCTGCCCGTTATCCAGCCCGGCTCCTCCATTATGCCCGGCAAGGTAAATCCGGTGCAGAGCGAGCAAGTGATGATGGTGGCGACCCAGGTAGCGGGCAATCACCAGACGATCACCGTCGCCAACACGCACGGCAACTTCGAGCTAAACGTCATGATGCCCGTCATGGCCCGTGCGATGCTGCAGAGCATCGGCCTGCTGGCCAACAGCGTGGACGCCTTCCGCAGCAAGTGCGTGGAGGGCATCGAGGCCGACCGCGAGCGGTGCCGCGAGCTGCTGGAGCTGAATCCCTCGATCGCCACGGCCCTCAACACCGCGATTGGCTACGACAAGGCCAGCGAAGTGGCCAAGACGGCCGCCAAAAACCGCGAGAGCGTGCGCACCGTCGTCAAGAAGATGGATCTTCTTACGGACGACGAGCTGGACGAATATCTGGACGTGCGCCGCATGACAGAGCCCGGCGTTCCCGGGGACGAGTAGCCTCTAGTCTAGGGAGCATCCCCTTCGGGTCACTGATCGCTCGGGGTGCCGCGGGAGACGAACGGATTGTCGGCCACGAACCAGCGCCACTGCCGCTCGACGCCTTTTGAGATGCCGACGCGCGAGGATTGCTCCACGGCCGAGTCGTCCACGTCAGGCCCGTCGGCAAGGTACACGGGCGGCCCGGTCAGGTCGGACCGGTGCGTCTCGTTCGCCACATCGAATGCGTCTGTGAGCTTGCCGGGGCCGTTCGTGACGTCCACCCGGCGAGACACGTCTCGCCACTTCCGCATCACGTCGAGCCCCGATTCCGGCTCGACGGCACGAATTAACACCGCCCCGGCCGTCCCTTCCGGCTCCGTCACCACGTTGAGGAGCCAGTGCAGGCCGTAGATCAGATAGACGTAGGCCGTCCCGGGCGCGGCGAAGAGGTCTCGTCCTCGTCCCTGTCCGGTGATCTCCCCGGTGTCCGGGTCGCGCGAGAGGTGCGAGGCGTGACAGGCCGGATCGTCCTCGGTGTAGGCCTCGGTCTCGACGATGCGTCCCACAAGCCGACCGGCGGAAGGGTGCTCGTGGACGAGGCGGCAGCCAAGGAGCGTCCGTGCCACCCGAACAGTCGATCGATCAAAAAACGACGGGGACAGGGGCGTCATTGGACGAACAGTTGATCTGCCACGGTCAGCAATGAGGCACGAGCCCTGACGCGAGCGGTCTCCGTTTCCCCCTCATGTCGCGGCATCATGAATCACGATTCCCGCTCGATCGCGAGGGCCACGCCGCCGCCGGTGCCGTGGCAGATGGAGGCGAGGCCCCTCGTGCCGCCGTGCTGGCGGAGGGCGTGGAGGAGCGTCACGGTGATGCGGGTGCCGGAGGCCCCGATCGGATGCCCCAGCGCGATGGCCCCGCCGTGCACATTCAACCGATCGTACGGCACGCTCAGCTCGCGGTGGAAAAGGATGTTGTTGATGGCGAAGGCTTCGTTGTTCTCGAAGAGGTCGTAGTCGTCGAGCGTCGTGTCGGTTGCGTCGAGGACGTTGCGGACGGCCGGGATGGGGGCCTCGGGAAAGCGCCACGACTCGCGTGCCGACCAGCCGCCCCGGTGCACCTGTGCGAGCGGCGTGAGGCCGTGCGCCTCGACCGCGTCGGCACTGGCGAGCAGCACA
>PXSY01000125.1 GCA_003023125.1 Bacteroidetes bacterium QH_10_64_19 | reverse complement strand
GATCGAAAGAGGCATTCAAAACCGATTCGGAGCGATTGGCAGCATGCACAGCGACCCCCGGTAGTTGGTATTAGGTGGACCAGTTGATGGTTGGAGGTGGCTGCACATTGTCCGAGCATGGGGGGTTGTGAGGAAGCTTGCAACATGTTCCGCCGGGCGAGTTTGACTTTCTTCGGAAAAATGCACTACGTATGGGTTGTGCTTGATCACGGTAGTCAATTCACGTCTTCCCGTTCAACCGGCATCCTGGGATATGAGTGCAGCCCTGTTACCGCTTCCACGCCCACGAACGCTCCCGATCATTCTTGGACTGTTCGCCCTGGTTAGCGGCGCGTACGGCCAAACCGGAACCATCGAAGGCGTCGTCACCGACCGGGACGGAGAGCCCCTCGCCGGAGTGAACATGGTGATCGACGAGTTGAACCTCGGGTCCGCCACGTCCGCCGATGGGAGGTACACCATCCAGGAGGTGCCTGCGGGCAGCCACGTAGTGGTCGCTCGGTTTGTCGGCTTTCAGCCGCAGCGCCAGGAGGTGGACGTAGCCGCGGGGGAGGCGGTGTCCCTCGATTTTACCCTCGGGGAGCGAACGATCGACATGGAGCAGGTCGTCGTGACCGGGGCCGCAGGCCGGGCGCAGCGCCGGGAGGTGGGGAATACGGTCTCCGCAATCTCGGTGGGCGAGCTCGAGGACAGTCCGACCTCCGTGGAGGACATCCTCAGCGGCAGCCTTCCCGGCGTCACGCTCAGCATTGGGGAGGGCATGTCCGGATCGGGCTCCCAGATTCGGCTGCGAGGCAACACGAGCATATCGCAGACCAACGCGCCGCTCATCTTTGTCGATGGGCTTCGCATTCGCAGCGGGGGCTATCCGAAAAATGTGCCGCCGGTCGGGTATAGCGGCCGGAGCGCAAACGTGACGGCCAACCCGATTAACGACCTCAATCCCGTCAACATCGACCGGGTTGAGATTGTGAAGGGAGCCGCGGCCACGACGCTTTACGGGACGGAGGCGGCGGAGATCGTGGTGTCGCTCCCCTCCCGAAAGGCCGCGCTCATCCGAGACCTCTGGGCGATGAGCGGGCAGCCATCGGACGCCCAACTTTCGGCAACCGTGACGAGCTCGTACGGCGACCGGACGTACTCGTGGGACGGCCGCGTGCACCGGGTCGAAGGGGCCATCGACGAGCAGACCCGTACGATCGACGTGGTCGTCCGTGTCTCCGATCCCTACAACCAGGTGCCCACCGTGTCGTCGCGGCAGCCCGAGCAGCCGCCCGAACAGACGCGTCCGCCCCTGGCCATCGGGACCTACACGACCGTCGACATCGAGGGCCGCCGGGACGGGACCTATCATGTGGTGCCGCGCCGCGCCGTCCACACCCGCGCGTCCGATCAGCCACCGGTGGTGTGGACCGTGGCCGGCGACTCGATGCTGGTCGAGCGCACCGTCGAGCCCATTCAGACGGTCGAAGAACAGACCTACCTTGCCCCGACGCTCGACCCCGACACTCGGGTGATTACGACTGATCTGCGTGTGCAAACTGACAGCATGGCTGTTCGCGTTGCACGTTAGTGGGTTGAAGGTTGGAACGTTGAGAACCTGTTTGGCGGACTGTCTCCGGCCTGCGCAGGGCTCGTTTGAGCGCCGTTCGTGCACATCGACCACTGTGTCTCGACATCGGATCCATCCACCAAACAGGTTCTGAAAGTTGAACGTTCTCATAGACATACCTCTGCCCTTTGGTAACCTTCAACCTCAACCTTCAACCTTCTAACTTTCAACCTCATCGCCATGGCCACGATCGAGCGCTTTGAGGATCTCGATGTCTGGCAGAACGCTCGGAAACTGACGAATCGCGTCTACGAGCACACGCGGCAGGAACCGTTCTCGAAAGACTTCGGGTTGCGTGACCAGATCCAACGAGCGTCCGTCTCGATCATGAGCAACATTGCCGAGGGCTTCGAAAGTCGCACGCAAAGCGTGTTCGTGGATTACCTGGGTCGGGCGAGAGGCTCCGCAGGCGAGGTCCGCGCCCAACTCTACGTGGCTCTCGACCAAGGGTACCTGTCAGAACCTGAGTTCGAGAATATCAAATTGACCTCGATGAACCGGAGTGATCTCGCCCCCCAACCTTCTAACCTTCAACCTTCCAACGTTCAACCGATGAACAGAGCAATCGACTGGTTCGCCCGCAACGGCGTGGCGGCCAACCTGCTGATGCTATTGCTGCTCCTGGGCGGCGGGGCCGCGGCCTTTACGACCGTGCAGGAGGTCTTCCCCGAATTTAGCCTCGACCAGGTGCAGGTCGAGGTCACCTACCCCGGCGGCTCGCCCGAGGAGGGGGAGCAATCCATCGTGCGCCGCATCGAGGACCGCATCGAGAGCGTGGAGGGCATCGACCGCATCCTGGGCACCGCCACCGAAAACGCGGGCGTGGTGACCGCTGAGCTGAAGCGTGGCACCGACCTTAGCCGGGCCCGCACCGACATCAAGTCGGAGGTCGATCGCATCACCGCCTTTCCCGCGGAGGCCGAGCAGCCCATCGTCACGGAAGTGACCAACCGCCAGCAGGCACTCCAGATCGCCCTCTATGGCAATGCGAGTGAGCGCACGCTGAAAGAGCTCGCGCAACGGGTGAAGGATGACCTCACCCGCAACCCGCAAATTTCCTTCGTGCGCATCGGGGGCGTGCGGGACTACGAGATTTCGGTGGAGGCGTCCCGCGAGGCCCTCCGCAAGCACCAAATGAGCCTCGCAGACGTGTCGCGAATCGTGCGGGAGGGCAGTCTCGACCTGCCGGGCGGGAGCGTGGAGACGGACGAAGAAGAAATCGTCATTCGGACGGAGGGACAGAACTACACGAAGAGCGACTTCGAGGACATCGTGGCCCTCACCCGCGACGACGGCACGAGGGTGCGCCTCGGCGAGATTGCGGAAATCCAGGACGGATTCGCGGAAAACTCCGACCTCATTACGCGCTTCAACGGCAAGCCGGCCGCCATCCTCAACGTGTTTCGCACGGGGCAGGAGCAGGTACTCGACATCGAGGAGACGGTCAAGACGTATCTCGACGAAGACCTCCAGGCCTCCCTCCCCGCCGGCGTTCAGGCTTCGATCTGGCAGAATCAGGCCGAGAACCTCCGCAATCGACTCAACCTGTTGATCAAGAACGGCATTCTGGGGCTCTTCCTCGTCGTCCTCACGCTCACGCTCTTCCTGGCCCCCCGGCTGGCCTTCTGGACCTCGGTTGGCATCTTCCTGTCGTTCAGCGGCACGTTTATCCTCATGCAGTACCTGGACGTGTCGATCAACTTGCTGTCCCTCTTCGGCTTCATCCTCTCCATCGGGATCGTCGTCGACGACGCCATCGTGGTGGGCGAGAACGTGTTCGCCGAACAGGAGAACAAGGGCGATCCGCTGGAGGCCTCCGTCCGTGGGACGCAGCGCGTCGGCATCCCGGTTATCTTTGCCGTCCTAACCACCGTCGCGGCCTTCTCCCCGCTGCTCTTCATCGGCGGCACGATCGGCAAGTTTCTCGGGGACATCCCCACGATCGTCATCATCGTCCTGCTGCTTTCGCTCGTGGAGGTGCTTCTGATCCTCCCATACCACCTCTCGGAGCGTCCCGACCGGGAGGAAAGCAAATCCAACCCCGCCATCCGTACGCTCAACCGGGTGCGGCAGTGGGTGGCCGCCCAGCTGCAGACCTTCGTGCGCGGCCCCCTCACCACGGCCCTCCGCTTTGCCACGCGCCACTACGGCGTCACCATCGCGGCGGGCGTGTCGCTGCTCTTCGTCTCCTTCGGCTTCGTCGGCAACGGGTACATCGGCTTCTCCTTCTTCCCCAGCGTGCAGGGCAAGCTGGTGACGGCCCAGCTGGAAATGCCGGTGGGCACCACGCCGGAGGCCACCGAGCGCATGACGGCCCGGCTGCAGGAAACGGGATACGCGGCCATCGAAGATCTCGAAGAAAAGGCCGGGCAGACCCTCGTTGAAAACGTGTACGTGACCGTGGGCCAGCAGCCGCGGGCCAACAGCAGTCCCAACGAGGCCGGGTTCACCGCGACGAAGGCCAACGTGGCCGAGGTAAGCTTCGAAATGATCGATCCGGAAGAGCGCGACATCACGTCCGCACAGTTCGAAGACCGATGGCGCGAAGAGACCGGGCGGGTCCCCGGCGCACGGTCGCTGTCGTTCACCGCCAATGTTGTGTCGGTGGGCAAGCCGGTCTCGGTTGAGGCGTCGGCCCCGACCGCCGAGAAACTCGACCGGACGGTGGCGGCCGTACAGGACTCCCTGGATCGCTTCGGGGGCGTGTTCGACATCCGGTCGGACCAGGAGCAGGGCAAGCGGGAGCTGGAGTTGGAGCTGAAGCCTGGCGCCCGCACGCTCGGCCTCTCGCTCAATGACCTCGCTGGTCAGGTGCGCGCCGCCTTCTTCGGGCTCGAGTCCTACCGGCTGCAGCGCGGGCAGAATGAGGTGCGCGTCTACGCCCGCCTGCCCGACGATCAGCGCAACGCCATCGAGGATCTGAACGAATATCGCATCCGCACGGGCAGTGGGGCACAGGTGCCCCTGGAGGAGGTCGCCAACGTGTCGTTCGGCTACAGCCCGTCTCAGATCAACCGGCAGGACGGCCGCCAGGTCGTTACGGTGACGGCCGACGTGGACCCATCGGTCACGACGGGAAACGCAATTACGTCAACCCTGAAGGCCAGCGTGCTTCCCAACATTCAGCGCGAGATCTCAGGGGCGACGTTCAGCTTTGGCGGGCAGCAGCGGCAGCAGCGGAAAGCCCAGAGCGCGTTGATTATCGGCTTTCTGCTCGCGCTGTTCGCCATTTACGCCCTGCTCGCGATCCCCTTCCGGTCCTATCTCCAGCCCCTCGTCATCATGAGCACGATCCCGTTCGGCTGGATCGGGGCCCTCCTGGGCCATCTGCTGCTCGATATCCAGCTCGGCCTGCTCAGCATCTACGGCATCGTGGGCCTGAGTGGCGTCATCGTGAACGACGCCCTCGTGATGCTCGACTTTGCCAACGAGGAACGAGCCGAGGGCCGCGACTGGGCCGACGCGCTCGTCCGAGCCGGACAGATGCGCTTCCGCCCCATCCTGCTCACGTCGCTCACGACGTTCCTCGGCCTCTTCCCCATCATCATCGAGCAGAGCGTGCAGGCGCAGTTCCTGATTCCTATGGCCGTAAGCCTGGGCGTCGGCATTCTCTTCGGTACCGGCGTCCTCATGTTCATGGTGCCGTCGCTCGCAATGCTCCAGAACGACGCCGTGGCGTGGGTGCAGACGACCCTCCTCGGCTACGATGAGCCGCAGAAGCACCTCGGGCCGTACGAGACGGAGACCCCATCGTAGGAAGCAAGACACGGGCAGAGGACCGTGCCATCCGGTGCCCGGCGGAGTCCGTCTACGTCCACCTGAGCGGGCGGGCGAGCACTGCCCCCTGCTCTAGGTCGTTGGAGGCACGTGCGAGCAATGGACACATGCCAGGCAGCATTCAGGGGGTCGCGTCCCCGCTGTCCTGAACCTGAGCACGTTGCTCCCGCCGGCGGAGGGCCGCCGCCGAGACCTGCGGATCGAACTGCCGACCGGTCTCCTCCTCAATCACATCGAAGGCCGCTGCCACAGGCATCGCGTCCCGGTACAGGCGGTCGTTAGTCATCGCGTCGAAGGGATCGGCTACGCCCACATCCCAAGCCACACGCGGAATCTCCGGCCCCTCCCGGCCGTCCGGATAGCCGCCTCCGTCCCAGCGCTCGCGATGGGAGCGTGGTAGTGAGCCTCTCAGCAACGAAGGCAGACGCCGACGCTGTGGCCGCGCTCGACGGGCTCAATGTGGTCTACTACACGGAG
>PXSY01000124.1:6876-11135 GCA_003023125.1 Bacteroidetes bacterium QH_10_64_19 | reverse complement strand
CTACAAATCAAGGGGGGACAGGCCAATCCTGCTCCACCCATCGGGCCGGCTCTTGGCCAGCATGGGGTCAACATTATGGAATTCTGCAAGGCGTTTAATGCCCGGACTGAAGACCGAATGGGGACTCTGTTGCCGGTCGAGATCACCGTCTACGCCGACCGGTCGTTCGACTTCATCGTAAAGAGCCCACCAGCGTCTGTGCTGTTGAAGCAGAAGGCCGACATCGATACCGCGGCGGGCGATCCCCTCCGCGAGGATGCCGGAACGGTCACATGGGAGGATTGCCTGGACATTGCAGAGCAGAAGCTTGAGGACCTGAACGCCCACACCGTGGAGGAGGGGGCGAGCATGGTGGCCGGGACGGCCCGGTCGATGGGCGTTACGGTCGAAGGGAAACCGGCCCACGAGCAGTAGTCGTCTGAGGCGCCGGAGGGTCTTCGCCCCGGCACCGTCGCACTTCTTTGTTCACGCGGGAGTTGCTCCGACGACCGTCGGAGGACGTTTGCACCGCACAATCGTATCCAACCATGGCTAAGACTGAAGGGAAGCGATATCGGGAGGCGAAAGACCTCCTTGGAGACGAGGACGAACCGGTGGGGTTGCGTGAAGCCGCAGAGCTGGCCAAGCACACCGCCACTGCCAACTTCGATGAGTCGATTGATCTGGACCTCCGCCTCGGGGTGAATCCACAGCACGCCGACCAGATGGTGCGTGGATCCATCACGCTGCCCAACGGCACCGGGCGTGAGGTGACCGTCCTTGTCCTGGCGAGCGAGGGCAAGCAAGAAGAGGCGGAGGCAGCAGGGGCCGATTACGTGGGCCTCGAAGAGTACATTGAGCGCATTGAGGAGGAGAACTGGCTCGACTTCGACGTTGTGATTGCGACGCCCGATGTCATGGGGCAAGTCGGACAGCTCGGGCGCATTCTGGGTCCTCGCGGCTTGATGCCGAACCCGAAGAGCGGCACCGTCACGATGGACGTGGCCGATGCCATTGAGGAGATTAAGGCCGGCAAGATTGAGTTCCGCGTGGATCAGAGTGGGAATCTGCACACCCCGATTGGGAAGGCGTCCTTCTCGCCGAAGGAGCTCTACGAGAATGCGCGGGCGCTCCTGCGGGAAGTGATTCGTCTGCGGCCAGCCTCTGCGGGCGGACTCTACCTGCGCTCCATCACCATGTCGGCCACGATGGGACCCCCGGTCGAGGTTGACCGAAGCTCTGTCCTGAGCGAGGCCCGATAGTCCTCGTGCCGGGTCCACTGCCGTTGAACATCGATTAACTTCCTTAGCCCATGTCGAAGAATCGCGCCGAGAAAGCAGAAATTATTGATCAGATCGGGGAGAAGCTCAGTGAATACCCGATCCTTTACCTCACGAATTTTGAGGGCCTGACCGTTTCCCAGTCCAATGAACTGCGCGGGCGGTTCCGGGAGGCGGGGGTTCACTTCCAGGTGACGAAAAACACCCTGGCCCGCATTGCCCTCGACCGGATTGAAGGCAAGGACGCCCTCGAAGAATTTTTTGCTGGCCCTACGGCCGTTGCGTTCAGCGACGACCCCGCAAAGCCTGCTCGGGTCCTTCAAGACTTCCTCGAGGACAAAGAGGTCGACCGACCGAAGCTGAAGGTCGCCTGGATTGAAGGAGACATGTACGACGATCCGGAGGCGCTCGATACGCTTGCGGACCTACAGTCCCGCGAGGAACTGATCGGTGAGATTGTAGGCCTGCTTCTCTCCCCCGCCCAGAATGTTGTTGGGGGCCTTCAGGGAGGAGGGCAGCGCCTGGCCGGTCTTATCGATTCCCTCGCGGACGAAGACGATGAATAGCGAACCGGGTCCGACGCCCGCTCCGGGCGGTCGTGACACCGGTCTTGGCATCACACTTTACACTTTCGCCTTAATTCGCGACGCAGTCCCGACAGTACGCCGAATGCTTTCGGGAAGGTTCCCGACGACTGTCGGTGCAGAGACCGTCGCAGGACCAACCTACACACGAACCTATGGCTGACATTGAAGAACTTGCGGAACAGCTCGTTGGACTCACGATCAAGGAGGCCAATGAGTTGGCGAAACATCTCGAAGACGAATACGACATTCAGCCGGCCTCGGCCGGTGTAGCCGTGGCGGCCGACGGCGGCGGTGGTGCCGACGGCGAAGCGGAAGAAGAGGAGCAGACCGAGTTTGACGTTGTGCTGACCGGGATTGGCGGCAACAAGATTCAGGTGATTAAGGAAATCCGGTCTATCACGGGCCTGGGTCTGAAGGAGGCAAAGTCCCTCGTTGACGAGGCGCCGAATCCCGTTCAGGAAGGCGTTTCCCGAGACGAGGCCGATGACGTTAAGGCGCAGATTGAAGACGCCGGTGGAGAGGTCGAACTCCAGTAGAGGGGCGAATGGCCCACAGCGAGGAGACCGGCCCTGAACCGGGGTCGGCGTCGCGGACATTCCGACGCTTTGAGAAGGCCGATCCCGAGACCTTCGGGGTTGGCCTTCGGCGTTCGGAGCGACGACACTGATGATCGATCCGCTGCGGCAACGCCGTATTTGTCCGTCTGCCGAGTGAGCCTAATCTGCTCGGCTTGTGGGGGGCACGACGGCTGCTGAAGCGACAGTACGGGCTGTCTGTGTGCCCGTGCGGTCGACTTCCTCTTTCGATGCGTGATCTTGAAACAACTGCATAACAGCGACCGTAACCTTGATCCTGTCTGAGCGTGTTTTCTAAATCAGGTTTTCCCCTGTAACACTTCGTGATTTGGCAGGAAGCGCATCTGAATACCGGAAGACTCCGGCGGTCGCCCTCACCATCCGCAGCCGAACCGGTGGATTCCTTTGAATGAGCCTGCAAGCCTTCGCGCAGGAATCCGCTGCGCTTACCGACCGCTGCGCTTACCGAGGCGTCAAGTAATCGGGAAGGGGCCGTAGCTTCGCGCAGCCCCGCCCTCCTGTCCATCCGTGCAAGGTGTGTGCGGTCTCTCCCCGTCGCCGAACACACTTCTATGTCCTACCGTCCGGTACTCTGGACGTCTGTGAACGTAGTATACTCACGCGAGCGATCCCTATAGCCTATGCCGACCTTTTTGAACGGAGATATTTCTACCCCTGGGCACCTGGAAGATCCGGCGCCCCGGAAAAGCTTCGCGGACATTCCGGAAGTGTGGGACTACCCAGACTTTTTGGACGTTCAGCTAAAGACGTTCCATGACTTCGTGCAGGATGATGTCCCGCCCGCAGACCGGGAGGACGAAGGTCTGCAGGCGGTCTTTAACGAGCACTTCCCAATTAAGGACAACCGCGACCGGTACACGCTTGAGTTCGTGAGCTATGAGCTCGACGCGCCGAAGCACACGGTGCAAGAGTGCATTGCGCAGGGCCTTACCTACTCGGTGCCCCTGAAGGCGACCCTTCGCCTGTCGAGCAAAGAAGAAGAGGGCGGCGAGGAGGCCATCGAGGCCATTGAGCAGGAGGTCTACCTTGGCACCCTTCCGTTCATGACCGATCGGGGTACGTTCATTGTGAACGGGGCCGAGCGGGTTATTGTCTCTCAGCTCCACCGAAGCCCCGGCGCGTTCTTCGACAAGGAGATCCACTCGAACGGGACGGAGCTCTTCAAGAAGGTGCCGGTCACCACGCTCCTTCGGGCGCTGGGCTACTCCAGCGACGAGGAAATTGTAAGGATGTTCGACCTCGCCGACGCGGTTGAGATCGAGGACGAAGAGGAGTTTTCCGAGTATCTGGGCCGGGAGCTTGCCACTAGCGTCACGATCGAGAAGACGATTGAGATCGTCGACGAAGACACCGGAGAAGTGGTCGATGAGGAGACGGAGCGCGAAGTGCTCCTACCCGCCGAGCACGAACTGGAAGAGGGCGACTGGGAAGAGTTGGATGAGTTCGACATCAGTCGTCTCTATCTCGTCCGGGAGGACGTTGACGAAGAGGCCCTTGACAAGAGTACGCTTGTGGAGACGCTCCAGAAAGACGAGTCCCACACGGAAGAGGAGGCCCTCGACGTGATTTACGAGAAGCTTCGCGGGAGCGAAGCCCCCGATGTGGACTCGGCACGCGAGGCCCTTGACCGGTTGTTCTTCGATGAAGATCGCTATGACCTGGGCGATGTGGGACGTCACCGCATGAACGCCCGGTTGGGGGTGGACGTGGATACTGACAAGAAGGTGCCGGTCACCACGCTCCTTCGGGCGCTGGGCTACTCCAGCGACGAGGAAATTGTAAGGATGTTCGACCTCGCCGACGCGGTTGAGATCGAG
>PXSY01000124.1:0-6858 GCA_003023125.1 Bacteroidetes bacterium QH_10_64_19 | reverse complement strand
CCGGGGGGGCTGACCCGAGAGCGAGCCGGCTTCGAGGTCCGAGACGTGCACCACACGCACTACGGGCGGCTCTGTCCCATTGAGACGCCGGAGGGCCCCAACATTGGCCTGATGCTATCGCTCTGCGTCCACTCGACGATCAACGACTTTGGCTTCCTTGAAACGCCGTACCGCGTGGTAGAGGATGGCCAGGTCACCGAGGAGGTGGAATACCTTACGGCCGAGGAGGAGGATGAGGCCATGGTTGCGCAGGCCAATGCGCCCATCGACGACGACGGAAACTTTGAGCGCGATGAAGTCCGGTGCCGGCACCACGGCGACTTTCCCATTGTGGAGCCCGAAGACATCGACTACATGGACGTGGCACCGAATCAGATTGTCTCACCGTCGGCCAGTCTCGTTCCGTTCTTATCGCACAACGACGCGAACCGGGCGCTCATGGGCTCGAACATGCAGCGCCAGGGCGTGCCGCTCCTCCGAAGCGATTCCCCAATCGTGGGCACCGGGCTGGAAGGTCGCGTGGCGAAAGACTCGCGCTCGTGCGTCGTGGCCGACGGCGATGGGGTCGTCGAGTATGTCGACGCTGAGCGCATCGTGGTCCGGTACGACGAGGAGCAGGACAAGACGGATCTCGCCTTTGGAGAACCGGTGCGGGAGTATGAGCTCACGAAGTTCCGCCGTACCAATCAGGGCACCTGCATGAACCAGAAGCCGATCGTGCAGGCCGGAGATCGGGTAGAAGAAGGAGAGGTCCTCACGGACGGATTTGCGATGGAGAAGGGCGAGCTCGCCCTCGGCAAGAACGTCCTCTGCGCGTTCATGCCCTGGCATGGGTATAACTACGAGGACGCCATCGTCATCAGCGAGCGGCTTGTCGCCGACGACGTGTACACCTCGGTCCACATCGAAGAGTTTGAGCACGAGGTGCGCGATACGAAGCGCGGTGAAGAGGAACTCACCCGCGAGATTCCGAACGTCAGCGAGGAGGCGACCAAGGATCTCGACGAGCGCGGAATCATTCGCGTAGGAGCTGAAGTTACGCCTGGCGACATCATCGTCGGCAAGATTACGCCGAAGGGGGATACCGACCCGACGCCGGAAGAGAAACTGCTCCGTGCGATCTTTGGCGACAAGGCGGGCGACGTGAAGGATGCCTCCCTGAAGGCGAAGCCCGGCATGGAGGGCGGCGTGGTGATTGACACGAAGCTCTTCAGCCGCCGGGAGCTTGATCCTGCCTCTAAGAAGATGGAGGAGAAGCGCCTCGAAAACATCGAAAGCGAGCACGAGCGCAAGCTCGAAGATCTCAATGAGCGCCTCTGGGATAAATTCTTCGGCCTCCTCGAAGATGCCACCTGCGCGGGCCTGGAGGACCGAGAAGGATCGGTGATCCTCAGCGAGGGCGCCGAGTTTGAGCGAGAAGCGTTCGAGGACGTGGATCCCTCCGACCTCAGCACCCGTGCTGAGTTTACCGACGATGAGGAGCTCAACGATCAAATTCAAACGCTTCTGCGAAACTACAAGTCGCGCCGCCGCGACATCGAGGGCACGACCAAGCGCCAGAAGCATCAGGTCGAGATGGGCGACGAGCTCCCCTCGGGCGTCGTGCAGATGGCGAAGGTCTACGTGGCCCGGAAGAAGAAGATGGAGGTGGGCGACAAAATGGCCGGACGCCACGGTAACAAGGGCGTGATCGCGAAGATTGCCCCGGTCGAAGACATGCCGTTCCTCGAAGACGGCACGCCGATGGACCTCCTTCTGAACCCGCTCGGCGTTCCGTCGCGGATGAACCTCGGCCAGATTTATGAGACCCTTCTTGGATGGGCCGGGGACAAGCTCGGGGTAAAGTACTCCACCCCGATCTTCGACGGCGCCTCCCTCGAAGACGTAGGCGATGAACTGGAGGAGGCCGGCCTGCCTCGTGACGGAAAAGTCCAGTTGTACGACGGCCGGACCGGCGAGCCGTTCGATGAGAAGACGACGGTGGGCCAGATCTACATGATGAAGCTGGAGCACCTCGTCGAGGACAAGATGCACGCCCGCTCCATCGGGCCGTATAGCCTCATCACGCAACAGCCGCTCGGCGGAAAGGCGCAGTTTGGCGGTCAGCGCCTTGGCGAAATGGAAGTGTGGGCGCTGTACGCCTACGGCGCCTCCAATACGCTGCAGGAAATGCTCACCTATAAGTCGGACGACGTGCAAGGCCGGTCCGAGGCCTACGAGTCCATCGTGAAGGGCGAGAATCTCCCCTCGCCCGGCGTTCCCGAGAGCTTCAACGTGCTCGTTCGAGAGCTTCAGGGACTCGGGCTTGAGGTGACGCTTGATTAAAACCGCAGAGTGTGAAGGGTGGGCGCTGCGCCGCGTCCCGCCGGTGTGTGCCCTTCGTCTGCCCCCAGTCCCCCGCTCCGCACGCTAACTTCCAGATTCTCAATTTCATATGCCGTACGGTAATTCCACTGAGATCGAGACGGACTTCGACAGCATCACCATTAGCCTTGCGTCTCCGGAAGACATCCTGGAGCGGTCGTACGGGGAGGTGATGAAGCCGGAGACCATCAACTATCGGTCATTCAAGCCGGAGATGGGCGGTCTCTTTTGCGAGAAAATCTTCGGACCGGTCAAGGACTACGAGTGCTGTGGCGTGGAGGTTACCCGCAAGGCGGTCCGCCGGGAGCGCATGGGGCACATTTCCCTCAGCGTGCCGGTGGTCCACATCTGGTACTTCAAGACGCTGCCCAACAAGATTGGGCACCTGCTGGGCCTGAAGTCGAAGGACCTGGAGAAGGTCATTTACTACGAGAACTACATTGTCATCCAGCCGGGGACGGCCGAGCGGCTCGGGGTGGAGAAGAATCAGCTCTTGACCGAGGAGGAGTACTACGAGATCCTCTACCAGATCCGGGACGACAACAATCGGCTCCAGGACGACAACGAGGAGAAGTTCATCGCCAAGATTGGCGGTGAGGCGGTCGAGACGATGCTCGAACGCCTCGAGCTCGACAAGCTTGCGCAGGACCTTCGCTTCCAAGTCAAGACCGAGACGAGCCAGCAGCGGAAGTCGAAGGCCCTGAAGCGCCTCAATGTCGTGGAGGCCTTCCGCGAGGCGAACCAGAACGGCGAGAACAAGCCCACCTGGATGGTCATGCGGGTCATTCCAGTCATTCCGCCGGAGCTTCGTCCTCTGGTGCCGCTGGATGGGGGACGATTCGCGACCAGCGACCTGAACGACCTGTACCGACGGGTGATTATCCGCAACAACCGTCTCAAACGCCTCATCGACATTAAGGCGCCGGAGGTCATCCTGCGGAACGAGAAGCGCATGTTGCAGGAGGCGGTCGACTCCCTCTTCGACAACAGCCGCAAGTCCAACTCGGTGCGTGGCTCGTCGGACCGGCCGCTCAAGAGCCTCAGCGACATGCTGAAAGGCAAGCAGGGCCGCTTCCGCCAGAACCTGCTTGGGAAGCGCGTTGACTACTCGGGCCGATCGGTCATCGTATCGGGGCCGCACCTAGAGCTCCACCAGTGCGGCCTGCCGAAGGAGATGGCCGTCGAGCTCTTTAAGCCGTTCGTCATTCGTCGCCTCATCGAGCGTGGCATCGTCAAAACGGTCAAGAGCGCGAAGAAGTATGTTGATAAGAAGACGGGGGACGTCTGGGACATCTTAGAAAAGGTGATTCAGGGGAGGCCGGTCTTACTGAACCGGGCCCCCACGCTCCACCGTCTCGGCATCCAGGCCTTTCAGCCGGTCCTTACTGAGAACATGATTCTCATGCTGTCGAGCCACAACGTGCGGAGCCCGGCCGACGGGGGGCCGCTCGCCGTGCCGAGCCAGGACATGGTGCTTGGCCTCTACTACATCACGAAGGCCAAGTCCAACCAGAAGGGCGAAGGCATGCGCTTCGCGAGCACGGACGAGGTTCGGCAGGCCTACGATCGGGACCGGCTGGCCCTCCACGCGAAAATCAAGCTGCGCGACCCGGACGGGTCCGGCGAAATCATCAATACGACCGTGGGCCGCGTGCTCTTCAACGAGACACTGCCCGACTCGGTGGAGTACGTCAACGAGGTGCTCAGCACCAAGAACATTCGGACGGTGATTGCGACGGTGCTAAACGAGACGGACTTCCAGGAGACCGCCGACTTCTTGGACGACATCAAGGACATGGGTTTCCAGCGCTCCACGACGTCCGGCATGACCTTCTCCCTCGCGGACATCATCGTTCCGGAAGAGAAAGAACAGCTCATCGAAGAAGCCAACGAAACGGTAGAGGAGGCCGAGAAGAACTACTCGATGGGCTTCATTACCGACAACGAGCGGTACAACCAGGTCATCGACGTTTGGACGAAGACGAACAACCGTGTGTCGGAGGTTCTCTTCAACGCCTTGAAGGAGCACAAGGAGGGCTTCAACCCCATCTTCACGATGGCCGACTCCGGGGCCCGAGGCTCGCAGGAGCAGATTCGCCAGCTCGGCGGCATGCGTGGCCTCATGGCCAAGCCGCAGAAGAACATCGGCGAAGGCGGAGGCGGCGGCGAGATTCTCGAAAACCCGATCCTCTCCAACTTTAAGGAGGGCCTGACGGTGCAGGAGTACTTCATCAGCACCCACGGCTCGCGGAAGGGACTGGCCGATACGGCCCTCAAGACGGCCGACGCGGGCTACCTGACGCGTCGCCTCGTGGACGTCTCGCAGAGCGTGACGGTGACGGAGCACGACTGTGGCACGCTGCGCGGAATTGGCGTCGGCGCCCTGAAAGACAACGAGGAAATTGTGGCGCCGCTCTCGGACCGCATCACCGGCCGGGTGTCCGTCCGCGACGTGTACGACCCGCACACGGACGAGCTGGTCGTGGAGGCGAACGAGCTGATCACCGATGAGATTGCGGACAACATCGCACAGACCTCTATTGAAGAGATCGAGATCCGGTCGGTGCTCACCTGCGAGGCCGAGCGGGGCGTCTGCACGCTCTGCTACGGCGAGAACCTGGCGACTGGCCGCATGGTCGAGGTGGGCGAGTCGATCGGGGTCGTCGCTGCGCAGTCGATTGGCGAGCCCGGCACGCAGCTCACGCTGCGGACCTTCCACACCGGCGGGACCGCTACGCGCGAGGTGGGCGAATCGACCATCCAGGCGAAGTTTGCCGGTACCCTCGAATTTGAAAACCTCCGCACGGTCACCTACGAAGACACCGATGGGCCGAAGGAGGTTGTTCTCTCCCGGCAGGGGGAGGTCCGCATCATGGACACCGATGAGGACCGACGCGAACTCACTAGCTACGTCGTGCCCTACGGCGCCGAACTGCTGGTCGAGGAGGGTCAGGAGGTGGACGAGGACGAAGTCTTAGCGAGCTGGGACCCTTACAACAGTCTTATCCTCACCGAGGTCAGCGGAACGGTCCGCTTCGAGGACGTGATCGAAGATACTACCTTCCGCGAAGAGACCGACGAGCAAACCGGCCATATGGAGAAGGTCATCGTGGAGAGCCGCGAGCGGACCCTGACGCCGTCCATCATTGTCGAGACCGAAGACGGAGAGCAGCGGGAGTACAACATGCCGGTCGACGCCCGCATTCAGGTTGACGAGGGCGAGACGGTGCAGGCGGGACAGACGCTCGCGAAGATGCCACGCCAGGCGGCTCAGACCAGCGACATTACGGGAGGTCTTCCCCGCGTCGAGGAGGTCTTTGAGGCGCGAACCCCGGACGAGCCCGCTGTCGTGAGCGAGATCGACGGCATCGTGAGCTTCGGCGATCAGAAGCGTGGAAACCAGGAGGTCATCGTCTCCAGCCGCGACGGAGAGATGGAGAAGAGCTATATGGTCTCCCTGTCGAAGCACATGCTGGTGCACGAAGGCGACTACGTGGAAGCGGGCGACCGGGTCTGCGATGGCCAGATCGCCCCGCACGACATCCTGTCGATCAAGGGCCCACGGGCGGTCCAAGAGCACCTGCTCAACGAGGTCCAGGAGGTCTATCGTCTCCAGGGCGTCGACATCGACGACAAGCACTTCGAGGTCGTGATCCGGCAGATGATGAAGCGGGTCGAGATCACGGAGCCGGGCGACACCAGCTTTCTGGAAGGGGAGAAGGTGGACCGCCAGAAGATGTCGAACGTCAACGATGAGCTCTACGACAAATTCGTCGTCACGGATCCGAGCGACGCAGACGTCAAGATCGGTGAGGTCATCGATCGCCGACGCCTGCGCGAGCTAAACTCTGAGCTGAAGCGTGAGGACAAGCCGGAGATCGATGTGCGCGAGGCGCGGCCTGCCGTCGGCGAGCCGGTGCTGCTTGGCATCACGAAGGCCTCGTTGGCGACAGACTCGATGATCTCGGCGGCGTCCTTCCAAGAGACAACGAAGGTGCTCACGAACTCGGCCATCCGCGCCCGAACAGACCCCCTGGAGGGGCTCAAGGAGAACGTGGTCGTGGGCCACTCCATCCCCTCCGGCACCGGCCAGCGCGAGTACCGCGATCTGGTCGTGGGCTCGCGGTCCGAGCTCGAAGAGCTGCAGGCGGCCATCGGCGGCGATGGCGAAGCGCCCGCGGGAGATGGGGCTGCCGGCGACGGTGCGCCGAGTGAGGAAGACGTCGAGCAGATCGAGGCGTCTGAGTCCGAAAGCTAGCACGCGTCAATTCAGAGCCGAATGTCTCTCCGCCCCGGTTGCGCTGTGTCGGCGCACCGGGGCGGTGGTGTTTGGGACGGGCTGCCCCGTGCTTTGGTCGCAGGGGATTCCTCACGTATGTTTGAGTTCTATCTGTTCACCGGAGAAGGAACGCTCGTGCTGGCCGCACTGGCGGGACTTGGAGGACTGGTGGGGATTGGCGAAGCATTGTGGCACTGGGGCGTGGCGGTGCGCAC
>PXSY01000123.1 GCA_003023125.1 Bacteroidetes bacterium QH_10_64_19 | reverse complement strand
CGGGCGGAAAACCTGATGATCGTCGACCTGCTCCGCAACGACCTGTCGGTCTGCTCGCGCCCCGGGTCGGTCACGGTGCCGTCGCTCTACGAAACGGAGCCGTACCCGTCGGTCACTCAGATGACCTCGACGGTGGAAGGACACCTTCAGGCCGACGCCGGGCTCGCGGCCCTGCTCGGCGCCCTCTTCCCGTGCGGCTCGGTCACCGGCGCCCCCAAGCGGCGGGCCATGCGCCTCATCCGCGAGCTGGAACCGACGCTACGGGGCGTCTACTGCGGTGCCATCGGCATGGCTGGGTCGGACGACACCGCGGTCTTCAACGTGGCGATCCGAACGGTCGTGCTCGGCGAGGGCGAGGGCACAATGGGCCTCGGCAGCGGCATCGTGTGGGACTCCGACCCGGCGGCCGAGTACGACGAGTGCACGTTGAAGGGGGCGTTTTTGACTGGAGACGCGGACGCGCAATCGAATGACACTGCCTTGCCCGAGGATGATTTCGAACTGATCGAAACGATGCGGTTCGACGGGGTGCGCATCCCGCTCCTCGACCGCCACGTGGAGCGTCTCGCCCGCTCCGCGGCGTACTTTTCGTTCCCGTTCGACGAGGCCCGATTTCGCCGACGCATCGAGCGAACAGTGAGAGGCCGGGACGCCGATACGCCCCTCAAGGTGCGCACCACGCTCGATCGGTGGGGACGCCTCTCGGTGACGGCCACTCCGATTGACGAAGGCCCCACCGAGCCGTGGCGCCTCACGGTGGCCGGCGAGCGGGTCGACCGTACCGATCCCTTCTTCTACCACAAGACCACGCGGCGTGGCGTGTACGACCGTGCGCTGGCCGCCGCGCAGGCGGAAGGGTACGACGAGGCGGTCCTCCTGAACCAGGACGGCAACGTGACGGAGGGCACCTACACCAATCTGTTCGTCCGGCAGGGCGAGAATCTCTGGACGCCTCCCGTCGAGTCCGGACTGTTGGCGGGGGTGTACCGCGACCACGTGCTGGAGACGCAGCCGCAGGCCTCCACCCGCACCCTGACCCTCGATGATCTGGCGACGGCGGACACGCTCTACTGTTGCAACGGGGTGCGCGGAGGGTGCGCGGCGGTGCTTCTCGGACCGAATTCGAACAGGCGACGGCCCTGACCTGGGAGCGCTTCCGGTTGCATTTCCGGGTGAAAAGAAAGAAGTTATGTTCGCTCATATTCCTCCTCAACACAGTCACGGCCCACCATGTCTGGTCCCGACCCCGATGCCACGATTGAAGCCCGTCTCTCCGATCAAGACTACCTCCGCCCGTCCCCGTCGTTCGTGGGACAGGCCAACGTGTCGGACCCGGCGGTCTACGATCGGTTCGACGACTTCCCCGACGGCTTCGAGGAGTATGCGAACCTGCTGGACTGGGAGGAGCACTGGGATACGGTCTTCGACGGATCGGAGCCGCCCTTCTTCGAGTGGTTCAAGGGCGGAACGCTCAATGCGTGCCACAACTGTGTGGACCGCCATCTGGACGAGCGCCCGAATCAGGCGGCACTGATCTGGGAGGCCGAGGACGGAACCCGGCGCACCCTCACCTATCGGGATCTCTACCGAGAGGTCAACAAGATGGCGGCGTCGCTCCGGGACGTGGGGGTCCAGGAAGACGACGTGGTCACGCTGCATCTCCCCATGGTGCCTGCGCTTCCCATCACCATGCTCGCCTGTGCTCGCATTGGCGCGCCCCACTCAGTGGTGTTCGGGGGCTTCTCCGCCAGCGCGCTCGCCGAGCGGGCCACGGCGGCCGACTCCGACGTGATTGTGACCATTGATGGCTACTACCGCCGCGGAGAGTTTTTGCACCACAAGGAGAAGGCCGATACGGCCGTCGAAGAGGCGGACACGGACATCGACGCCGTGCTGGTCTGGGAGCGGCACGAGGGCGAGCTTCACCCCGACGCGGAGATCGACGAGGGCCGCGACGTGCTCGTCTCTGAGCTTCTGATCAACAACGAGCGGGCCCGCGTGGAACCCGTCTCGCGAGACGCCGAGGACATCCTGTTTCTGATGTACACGTCCGGCACCACCGGTCAGCCCAAGGGGGCCCAGCACCGCACGGGCGGGTACCTGAGCTACGTCGCGGGTACGTCCAAATACGTGCTCGACATCGAGCCGGAGGACACCTACTGGTGCGCCGCCGACATTGGCTGGATCACGGGCCACTCGTACATCGTCTACGGGCCGCTCGCGCTGGGCACCACGAGCGTGATGCGGGAGGGGGCCCCCGACCACCCGCACAAGGGCGTCACCTGGGAGATCGCCGAGCGGCACGACGTGGACATTTTCCACACCTCGCCCACTGCGGTCCGGACGTACATGAAATGGGGCGAGGAGTACCCGGCGGCGTACGACTTCGATTTCCGCCACATGACAACCGTCGGGGAGCCGATCCAGCCGGAGGCCTGGCTTTGGTACTACACACACATCGGCGACGAGGACGCCGTGATCGTCGACACCTGGTGGCAAACTGAGACGGGCGGGCACCTCATTACCAATCTGCCTGCGCTGCACGACATGAAGCCGGGCTCCGCCGGGCATGCCTGCCCGGGCATCCAGCCGGCCATCTACGACGACAACGGGGACCCCATGGCGCCGGCGAGCGGCCGGGCCGGCAATTTGGTGATCGAGCGGCCCTGGCCCGGCATGCTTCAAACCGTCTACGGCAACGATCAGCGCTTCATCAATGAGTACTGGCGCCGCTTCTCCGATGTCGACTCCGACGACTGGCGCGATTGGGTGTACGAGGCCGGCGATGGGGCCGTGCACGAGGAGGACGGCTATTTCCGCGTCCTCGGTCGGCTCGACGATGTCATGAACGTGGCCGGCCATCGCCTCGGCACCATGGAGCTCGAATCGGCCGTCTCCCAGGTGCCGGAGGTCGCCGAAGCCGCGGTGGCGGCCCGGGCGGACGACCAGAAGGGCAACGTGCCCGACGTGTACGTGACGCCCCGCGACGGCGTAGAGGTGTCCGACGACATGCGGGACAAAATCATCAGTGCTGTCGAGAAGGAGATTGGGCCCTTCGCCCGCCCCGCGAACGTCGTCTTTGTCGGCGACCTGCCGAAGACGCGGTCCGGCAAGATCATGCGCCGCCTTCTCGAGAACATCTCGAACGACGAAAACCTGGGCGATACCACCACGCTCCGGGACCCCACCGTGCCCGAACAGATTCGGGACCAGGTGCAGGCAGCGTGAGATGTGATGCGTGAAAAGTGATGCGTGAAGAGTGATGCGTAGGGCGTGATGGTAGGGGGAACGTTTTCGTGTATCACGCCTTCCGAATTACGCTTCACGGCTCATCCTTTTCCGGCGCCGCGGGCACCAGCTGCGTCGTTTGTTGAGTTGGAGCCTCCGAAACGGAAACAGGATTCGGGCGCTCGCGGGACAGGAGGGAGCGGGCGAAGAAGTCCGACGGGTCGAAGCGCAGGCGGCGGACGGTAAGGTTGGGACTATCGCTCCACGTCCATCCCTCCCAGGAGGCCGGAGCAGGGCCCAGTCGCGGGCGGTCCACGAGAGTCGGGCCGCCGGAAAGGGCGGAGGCGTGTCCCCGACCCGGTTGGTCGAGTGCAGCGAACCGAGTGGTACTCAGCGACGAGAGGTCCGGAGCTACCAGGCTATCGGCCGACCACACGGGAAACCGTCGTCGTTGGGCCGCGACCCGTTCCCACCGCCACTGGCGCACGTCGGTCCCGTACTCGCGGTAGCGCACTGCCGCCACTGAGTCGAGTGTGGTGGCGGAGGGCCTTCGTCCATATTGCTTCTTGTATGTGAGCATCCACCTCTCAAACACGACCGCCCCAATGCTCGCGGGCTCGTAGACGAAGTCCCAGTTTCGGAGGTAGGAGCGCGCCTCGTCGACGGTTGAGTCGGCGTCCGCAATTGGTTCCAGCGCCGGACGAAGGCGGGGCAGGAGGCGCGCCGCCCACGTGCTCGAATCGCTCACGCTCCACTGAGCGGGCGCGAGGGAGACCCCGCCGGTCTGGGCCTGCAGGGCGTCCGCCTGGTGCCGGGCCCAGGGAGAGCGGCCGACGAGCACGAAATTAGATCCACGGTCTACGACTGCGGGCTGGCCGCGGACGGTCCAGGCGCCGGAGTGGTTTACGGTGAGGCCGGAGCCCTTGTGCAGCGCAAAGGAGGGGCGCTCGGACGTGTCGGGAGCGCCGCTCAGGTTCGCCACGCGGAGCCACCGCGGCACGTCGCTCCGAGCGCGGAGGCCGGGCCAGCGCAACATCCACGTCGAGTCAGAGGCCGTCGAGTCGATCACCAGCCCTTCGCCGTACTGCCGAATCGTAACCAACCGCTCATCCCCGTTCACGGGAGCAATGCGCTCGTGCCGAACGCGAGCCTGAGTCGTATCCACCTGCACGCGGCGGAACTGAGCGGCACTGTCGAGCAGGTACGTCCAGACCCGGGAGCCTGTCGTGCCGGTGGGGAAAATGGGGGCTCCGGGCAGCGACGCCAGCGCAACGGGCGGACGGTTGGCGCGGCGCACCGTCACTTCTTGAATCACCGGATCGGCCGTGGCGCCGAGCACGTGGCGGGTGAAGAGGGCTGTGCGGGCGGTGTCCTCGGGAGATCGTGCCGCCCAGGCTACGCTTCGGGAGCGCCCGTGAAGATGGAGCCATCGGCGCAGGCGACG
>PXSY01000122.1 GCA_003023125.1 Bacteroidetes bacterium QH_10_64_19 | reverse complement strand
CGCGAGATTCTGAGGCCTTTGAGGCGGCCTTTCCGTCGGTAGAGCATTTTGCCCCCGAAGGCTGGGATGCCCTCAACAACGGTGGGGACACCGTCGTGCTCCGCCATGCCCCGTCGAGCACAACGCTCGATGCCGTTCCATTCGATCCGTCGTGGGGCGGGAGCGACGGGCGCTCGCTGGAGCGCCTCGATCCGCGGGGGCCCTCCGACCGTCCGTCAAATTTTGCGTCCTCCACCGCTCCGGACGGTGCCACGCCGGGCGCTCAAAACAGCCAGCATGCGCCCGACACGGCTTCCCCACAGCCGACGTTTGCCGAACAGATCGACTCAACGACCGCAGAGGTGGTGTTCGGGGAGCCGGTGCGCGCCGAAAGCATTACGCCGGACGCCTTCGGGTTCGATGCTGCTACAGTCACCCAGGTGACGCTCCGGGCAGACAGCGTCGCACGCCTCGCCCTTTCGACGTCGCCCACCGTCGTGACCCTGGAAGTGACCGATGTGCAGGACCTGGTCGGCAATCCTCTCGATCGGGCCACATTGCCCTTCGCCCGCCGTCCCGCCCCGGGGGCGCTCGTGGTCAACGAGCTCTTGTTCGACCCGCTCGTGGACGACTTTGACGACCGACCGAACCAGGTCGAGTACGTGGAGCTCACCAATCTGACCGACTTCCCCCTCACCGCAAACGGCCTCGTCCTCACAGACCGGCCCACCGAGGAGGGCACCGCGGACACGCTTCGGGTGGGCCGACGCCGTGTCGTGGCTCCGGGCTCGTTTGTCGTGGTGGCCGCGGCGCCCGAGGGCGCGATGCAGGTGCAGCAGTCGCAGCTTGCCGCGGCGTTTCCGGAGGCCCCCCTCACGCCGGACTCGGTGGCGTACCTCCCGGTCGAGGCCCGTCAACTCGGGCTCCGCAACGACGGTGATCTCGTGCGCGTGCATCGCCGCGACGGCACCGTCTTGTCGACGGTCGACTATGTGCCGGACTGGCACGCGCCGGGCCTCGCCGAGACCAAGGGCACCGCCCTCGAACGGATCAGCCCGACCGGCGACGCCGAGGCCGCCGAGAACTGGACGAGCAGCACCGACTCCAGCGGCGGAACGCCCGGCGCGCCCAACGCGGTCTCCCTCCCGCCCTCAGACGAGGCACCCGAGACGACCAGCCTCCGCATCGAGCCCGATCCCTTCTCAATCGAGCAAGACGGCGCCACGCGCATCCGCTACACGTTCGACGACGTGCCCAACCTCGTGCGGGTCCGCATCTACGACGCTCGGGGCCGCCAGGTCTGGAGCGAGGAGGCCCGCCTGACGGGGCGCAGCGGGGAGACCGTGTGGAATGGGCGCGACGACGCCGGCGAGCGAGTCCGCATCGGGCCGTACGTGGTGCTCGTGGAGGCGGTGCGGGCCGAGGCGGGAACCGTCACGCAACTCAAGAAGACGGTGGTCGTCGCGCGTCCGCTGAACTGATCGGACGTGTCAGATTGCCGGGCGTCCGCGCCGGAAACGGAACAGGATTTTTCGAGCCGTCGTTAGGGAGAGGCGCAGTACGAGTTGTGCTCAAACTGGTCTACTACCCTATGCCTGCTACTGCCAACCCATCCACCAAGGAGTCTCCGATTCAGATTAGCCCGACCGCGGCCAAAGAAATCCGGAAAATCATCCGCAAGAAAAACATTCCGGACGGATACGGGCTCCGCGTGGGCGTCAAAGGCGGAGGGTGCTCGGGGATGAGTTACGTGCTCGGGTTCGACAAGGAACGTGAGAAGGACCGCACGTTCGAGATCGATGGCATCACCGTGTACATGGACAAGCGGCACGGCCTCTACCTGATGGGCACGACGATCAAC
Organism: Bacteroidetes bacterium QH_10_64_19; assembly: GCA_003023125.1. Next base: position 4,121 of record PXSY01000122.1, on the reverse strand, counting down.
TACCATGACGGGCTGGATCAGCGCGGCTTTACCTTCGAAAACCCCAACGCGACGGAGACCTGTGGCTGCGGGGCAAGCTTTGCCGCCTAACTTTTCCTTCGTCGATCTATTTCCCCGTCCGCCGGCAACATTCCCCGGTCCTCAAACAGTCTGTGGGGCCACAAATCGAGGCCCCATGAAGATTGTAACGCTCCTGGAGTTTTGAAATGGCAGAGGAGCACACCTCTTCGGCGGGGGAACAGAGTGCGCGAATGCATGGTTACCACATAGACCACGCGCTTCACGTGCGAGGCTGATCGAGAGGAAGAGTGCGGCCTTCATCGTCTCGTCGTGTAGGGCGCCGATGCGGCGCTTTTGATCGTTCAACCCACAAGGCATGGAAGGGAACTTCTCAAACCGCGTTCGGGACGTCATTTCCTACAGCCGGGAAGAGGCGGTGCGCCTCGGACACGACTACATCGGCACGGAGCATCTTCTGCTCGGTCTCATCCGCGAGGGCGAGGGGATCGCCGTCAAGATCCTCCGCAACCTCGACTGTGATCTGCTGGAGCTCAAAGAGGCCGTAGAAGATACGGTCCGAAGTACCAGCAGTTCGACCTCGGTGGGCAACATTCCTCTGACCAAGCAGGCCGAGAAGGTGCTGAAGATCACGTATCTCGAAGCGAAGCTCTACAAGAGCGACGTGATCGGGACGGAGCATCTCCTCCTGAGCTTGCTCCGAGACGACGAAAACATCGCTGCGCAAATTCTCCAACAAGGTTTTTCAGTAACGTACGACGCCGTGAGAAACGAGCTAGACTCCATTATTAGTGGCAAAGCTTCTTCCTCCAGTGGTAGCGGTGGATCTGGCGGTCGCCTCTCGTCCGGCTACGGACAAGAGGGCGGCGGCGAGTCCGAGAAAAGCCAGACGCCTGTCCTCGACAACTTTGGTCGGGACCTGACCGAGTTGGCGGAGGAGGATGAACTCGATCCGATCATCGGACGCGAGGAAGAGATCAAGCGGGTGGCTCAAATCTTGAGCCGCCGCAAGAAAAACAACCCGGTACTCATCGGTGAGCCGGGCGTTGGAAAGACGGCCATCGCCGAGGGCCTCGCGGCTCGAATCGTGGACCGCAAGGTGAGCCGTGTACTCTACGACAAGCGTATCGTGACGCTGGATCTCGCCTCCCTTGTGGCTGGCACCAAGTATCGCGGCCAGTTCGAGGAACGGATGAAGGCCGTGATGAAGGAGTTGGAGAACAACGAGGAAATCGTCCTCTTCATCGACGAGATCCACACGATTGTCGGTGCGGGCGGTGCCTCGGGCAGTCTCGACGCCTCGAACATGTTCAAGCCTGCCCTTGCCCGTGGCGACCTTCAGTGCATTGGGGCCACCACGCTCGACGAGTACCGCCAAAACATTGAGGGCGACGGCGCGCTGGACCGCCGCTTCCAGAAGATTATCGTCGACCCGTCCACCCCGGAGGAGACGATCAACATCCTCTCCAACATCAAGTCCTACTACGAGGACCACCACAGCGTCCGCTATTCGGAGGAGTCGATCGAGCTGGCGGTGCAGCTCAGCGACCGGTACATTACCGATCGCTTTCTGCCGGACAAGGCCATCGACGTGATGGACGAGGCCGGAGCGCGGGTGCATCTCTCTAACATCAAGGTGCCGCCCGAGATTCTAGAGCTCGAGGAGAAAATCGAGGAGGTTCAGGACGAGAAGAACCAGGTTGTGAAGAGCCAGCGCTTCGAAGAGGCGGCCCGGCTCCGCGACAAAGAGAAGACGCTCCAGGAGGAACTGGAGCAGGCCAAGAAAGACTGGCACGAGCGCGCCGAAACCGAGGTCCACGACGTGACCTCTAAAGAGATCGCGCAGGTCGTGGCCATGATGACCGGCATCCCGGTCGACAAGATCAGTGAGCCGGAGCAGCAGAAGCTCCTCAAGATGGAGGAGTCGCTCAAAGAGCACGTCGTGGGGCAGGACGAGCCGGAGCAGCAGAAGCTCCTCAAGATGGAGGAGTCGCTCAAAGAGCACGTCGTGGGGCAGGACGAAGCTATCGAGAAGCTGTCGAAGGCCATCCGTCGCACTCGTGCCGGCCTGAAAGATCCCGAGAAGCCGATCGGCTCCTTCATCTTCCTCGGGCCCACCGGCGTGGGGAAGACGGAGTTGGCGAAGGTACTCACTGAGTATCTCTTCGACTCGCAAGACTCTCTCATTCGGATTGACATGAGTGAGTACATGGAGAAGTTCTCCGTGAGTCGGCTCGTGGGGGCCCCGCCGGGGTACGTGGGCCACGAAGAAGGGGGCCAGCTCACCGAGAAGGTGCGCCGGAAGCCGTACTCCGTGGTGTTGCTCGACGAGATTGAGAAGGCCCACCCGGATGTCTCCAATATTCTTCTTCAGGTGCTAGACGACGGCATTCTGACCGACGGCATGGGTCGGGAGGTCGACTTCCGAAACACGATCCTCATCATGACCTCCAACATCGGCACGCAGGACATCAAGTCCTTCGGCCAGGGAATCGGGTTCGACCAGACGAACGGCGAGGAGATGGACTACACGTCCATGAAGTCCACCGTTCAGGATGCCCTGAAGAATGTCTTCAATCCGGAGTTTCTGAACCGGCTCGACGACGTGATCGTCTTCAACCCGCTCAACAAGGAGAACATCTTCGACATCATCGACATCATGTCGGAGGATCTCTTCGAGCGGGCTGAGGAGCTCGGGCTTGATCTCGAGTTCGACGAGGCCGCGAAGGAATTCTTGACGGACAGAGGCTTCGATCAGAAGTACGGGGCGCGCCCACTCCGCAGGGCCCTCCAGAAGTACGTGCAGGACCCGATGGCCGAGGACATCCTCCACGACAAGATTACGGAGGGCGACATGGTCCTGATCACGCACGACGGCGAGTCGGAGGAGCTCTCCTTCGAGGTGAAGGAGGGCGAGGCACCTACGGAGGCGCCCACCGCCGATACGGACGGCACTCCGAACGGCACGTCCGACGTTTCCACTGAGGAGGTGGCGGACGGAGCGCCGACCGACCAGAACGGCTCGGGGTCTGAGGAGGCGGCTGCCGCCGACGAAGAGTAGCGTTTGTCCCCCACTCTGCGTCCCCCTCCGTTTGGCGTAGCCGGGCGGAGGGGTTTTTTCTTGTGTGCTTATTGCGTGCTCGTGCAGGAAGCCGCATTCATTCCGACGGAGCCGACCCGTCTGGAGAGACGAGCCGAGCCGTGTGCATGCGCTCTCCCGCTTCCGCCGCCCCAACGGTTACTGGAATCTCGCGCCGGAACGGGGGCCCGTCCGTCACGAACGTATGGAAGGCCCCGTGCTCGCCGCACGGATCGACCTCGTCGGGCAGATCATCGAGAAAGGCCTCGTCGTAGGTCCGTCCCGCGAACGACGCGTCGAGCCGGGTGGTGTCGATGCTCGTGACGACGGCGCGGTAGTCCCGCTCCAGGAACCGGCGTGCCAGCCACGCGGTGTCCCGCTGCCAGAGCGGAAAGAGCGCCGTGGCGCCGAGGGCTTCGATCACCTCTTCGCGGTAGGCCCGCACGTCCTCCAGAAAGAGATCGCCCGCCACGACGGTTGAGAAGCCCGCGTCGAGCAGGGGCGTCAGGGCCGCTTCCAGCCGGGCCTCGTACACCTCATTGGAGGGGCGCGGGGGCACCCGCATCACATGCAGGGAAAGGTCGAGGGCATCGGCCTGCCGCTGCACGAGGCCCAGCGGCGTCCCGTGCATTGTGACGCGCTCCTCGTCCTCAACGACAGTCGTGAGAAGGGCCTCAATCCGCCGGGGGGACTGACTGTGGAGCACGTCCAGGGCCAGCATGGCATCTTTGCCTCCGCTCCAGAGGAGCACGTAGCCGTTCCGAGGCTGTAGGTCGGACATGACGACCAAAAAGGTGATGATACAAAATCTGCGGGGTCCGCACTCACGGGGACGGCGGTCCGGCGGCGGTCGTCGCGTCGTCCCTGGCCCTCTTCTGCAGAGCAAGAACAGCCCCACAGCGATCACGGCGCGTCCTCTTTCTCCGCTTCAAGTTTGTCGTCGACGAGAGACGGGCCGAAGGATTTGACGGTGTAGACGGGACAGGGGGCCTGGCGGATGATTTTCTCCGCCACGCTCCCCATG
>PXSY01000121.1 GCA_003023125.1 Bacteroidetes bacterium QH_10_64_19 | reverse complement strand
ACCTTGAGAGCGCGTCTTATCTCGCTTCAAATGCACCATGCCGACTCACAGGGAATCCAGACCGGATCAATGTTTTCTTTTCGGTGGCGAAAACTTTTCGTCGAGTTCGACACTTCCCGTGCGAATTCATACGTTAGGGACAAGCCCAACAGATTGGACTTGCCCCCAATACCCGTATGGCTCGGCGAACGATGACCGTCTGGAACAATGACCGTTTGCAGCGTCCGTCCGGACAGTAGGGGGAGGCATCGACGCAACGGATGTCAAGCCGGGCTCGCGCCCTGTAAGCAGCCGATGTCCAGACTGCCTTCGCCCGTCTTCCACCGCGCAGGGGCCTGCGGCAGCCCAATGAGCGCCCGGACCGCCTGAGCAATCGATGCGTCCGGATACTCATTCGACGGTTTCGTCGTCATCATCGTCATCGTCGTTATTTCCTCCCGAACCGCCCCCTCCGGGTCCGGCTGGCGTAGGATCGTTGCCGCCCCCCACCATTCGAGAGGCTGCGCGCGACGGGATGGGGGCGTGGGTGTTTGAGACTGGTCCACTCATGGGATTGAATGTTGTTTGCGTTGAGAAAGACAGCGTCCGAGTGCTCTGTGACGTTTGCACTGTGCTTGGTGAGGATAATACGTAGAGTCCTCTTTTTCCACCGCCCCCACCGGCGATGCTGGCCCTATTTCTTGCCTCCATACTAGCGACGGTCCCGGCCCTCCCTCCGGACGATCTGGATGCTTGCCTGGAGCAGTCCCCCGCCCAGAATCCACCACCCATCACGTGGCGCGGAGACCTTTCGGAGATCTGGACCGCGCGTCCGCCTGTGCCTCTCGACTCCGTCCGTGCCGCCCTCACAGAGGTTCGAGCGGCCCGAAGATGCTTTCGCGACCTCTCTCCCTCGGCGGTCGACCGGCCGTACCTCGGAAATGTTCTGCGCACGTTTCACGCCGAAACGGCTCTCCTCGCCGCCCTGCGCCGATTTCCCGAGGTCTTTGAGACGTTCGAGAAGGCCTATTCGTACCTCGCGTCGGAGCCGCCCATTCCGGCCCGCGACGGGGTCGATTCGAGCTGGTTGTTCTCGCTACACCAGAACCACGGCTTCCTCCACTACTTGCTCGGCGACCTCTCATCGGCCATCGACCAGTATCTCCGGGCCCTACGAGCGACTCCTGCGGAGAAGATCGACGATCGTATCACCTTGCTGCTAGACGTGGGGGCACTGCATCAGCGCACGCAGGACTACCAGACGGCTCAGTACTACTACGATCGGGCCGATCGCCTCTCTCAGAAAAACGGACTCCGTTCCGATCCGCTCCGGGGACGTCTGTTGTCAACGAAGGCCGACTTCTTGCTAGAGAAAACGCTTAACACCGACCTTCAACGGTCCCTCCTGGAGCGCGCCCGCGACCTGGCTCGCCAGAGCCGCTCGGTCCCTCCTCCTGGCACTGAGCGCCACGCCGGTGCCTCCCTCACCCTTTCCGAGAGCCTCGGATACCTGGGAGAGTTTGATCGTGCATATCAACTGAATCAGGAAGCCCGACGCTACGCCCGAGACGCCGACGACAGCCGGTTCCACGCCTTTGCGTTGCTCAAGCTGGGCGTGCTCCACATGCAAACGGAGCGCTGGGCGAATTCCGAGTCGGTGCTGAAGAGGGCACTGTCGACGGCCGAGAGGCTCGGGGATCTCGACTATCAGCGTCGTATTCTCCGTGCGCTCGGGCGTCTGCACGAGTTACAGAACGCCTGGTCGACGGCAGAAGAATACTATCGGCGGGGGATTGCTGTGATCGAAACGTATCGCGAGTCCCTGACCGCCACGCAGTGGTCGTCGACCGCGTTTGCCCAGTGGCGTGACGTTCACCGGGGGCTGGTGCGGACGCTCTTGGCGCAGGAGCGGCCGCGGGACGCCCTAACGGCCCTCGACCAAACCCGGGCCCGCCACCTCCAGGATCTCCGCACGCAGTCCCGGGTGGCCAATGAGCTGCCGCCCTCGACACGTGCACGGCTCGACAGTCTCACGCGCACGCTCACTGACGTGCGCACCCGCATCGGAACGGATACGCTCTCCGATGCTGCCGAGGCGGACCTTCGGGATCGTGAGGCGACACTCATGACGGCCCGTCAGCAGATCCTGCGCCGCGACACCTCGGTGACCGATCGGCGGCCCTCACTCGGCCCGATTGTCGCATCTCTGGGCCGGCAGGACCGGGCTCTCGTGTCCTACTTCCTCGACGATCCCTGGCCCGTCTACGAGCGATCGCCCCGCTCAGCGGCCTTCGTCCTCGCCGAGGATACCCTGCGGGTCGTCTCGCTTCCCGAGCTCACGCAGGATTCGGTGCAGGCGCAGGTCACAGATATTTCTCCGCTGTTCGCCCAGACGGGAGAGCCGACGCACGTCAACGCGATGCACTTCGATCTCCGTCCCCTCCGCACGCTGCACGACCACCTCTACGCACCAATCGCCGAGCACCTCCCGGACGAGCAGCCGCTTACGGTCATTCCCGACGGGCCGATGTTTCACGTGCCATTCTCGATGCTGGCCTCCGCCACCTCGGGCGGTCGCTACGACCACACGCAGGCGCGCTTTCTGCTCCACGAGCGCCCCACCACGCTCGATCTGTCCACCTCCATGGCAGCCGGCACGTCGGCGTCGTCGTTCGATCCAGATACCTTCACCCCCACCCTCGCGGCCTTTGGGGTGTCCACGTTCGACACGCTCCGCGCCGTCCCGTCTGCGCTCCGCGCCACCCTGCCCGAAGGCGCTGCCGACTCGTCCCTGGCCCTCTCGCCGCTGCCGGGAGTGAAGGCCGAAATGAACGCTCTCACGCAGCTGTTCGGCGACGCGAAGACCTTTCTCGACGACACCGCCACCGAATCGAGGTTCAGGGAGGCCTGCCGGCGGGCCGGCGTGCTTCACCTGGCGTCCCATGCCTTCGTACATCCGTCCTCCCCGCTCCAAAACGCATTTCTCCTCCGCTCAGACTCGGATTCGGACGGCGTCCTCTTCCTTCACGAGCTGCGGACGCAGGATCGAATCATTCCGCTCGCTGTGCTCAGCGGGTGCGGTACCGCCCGCGGCACGCTGCGCGGCGGCGAAGGGATGGCGGGGCTGCAGTACGCCTTCCGGGCCATGGGGGCTCGGTCCACAGTGTCCAACCTGTGGCCGACCGCCGACCGGCCGAGCGTCGAGCTCATGGAAGCTTTTTACAAGAACCTGCGGGCAGGCCTGCCCAAAGATCGCTCCCTCCGGCAGGCCAAGCTTGCCTACCTGGAGTCGAACCCCGACAAGGCCAGTCCGTTCTTCTGGGGGTCGTCGGTGCTGTACGGGTCCCCTCGACCGATGCCGATGCAGGGAAACGACACGGGTTCGTTCTGGTCCTGGACCTTCCTAGTCCTCGCCGGTTCTGCCGTGCTTCTGGTCCTCCTCCTGTCGCGTTTCACTCCCCTCCCCCGTTCGTTCCGGCGCCTTATTTCCTCATAGCCCTCCACGACCGCGTCGTCTCCGGCGCTATGCCCGCTCTCCGTATCTCGCGGGCACGATGCATGTGTTGAAGACGTTCTTCTCGTCCCAGTCCGTGTTCTCCAACATGTCCGAGCAGCCCTCTCTCTTCGAACAGCTCCAGACCCTGGCCACCGAACAGAAAAACCCCCACTCAACGCACATCGACACGGCCTCGGTGGAGGAGATCCTGCGCGTCATCAACACCGAGGACCACAAGGTTCCCATCGCGGTGCGCCGCGAGCTTCCTCACGTGGCGGAGGCCGTAAAGATTGTGGTCGAGGCCTTTCGGAACGGCGGGCGGCTCTTTTACGTGGGCGCCGGAACCAGCGGGCGGCTCGGCGTGGTGGAT
>PXSY01000120.1:1152-5015 GCA_003023125.1 Bacteroidetes bacterium QH_10_64_19 | reverse complement strand
CTTTAATTTCATATTTACATTTTCCCCGAAACATAGTCTATTCTGCTCCTCTTGCGCGCAGCGGGAACGCTAGACATTAGCCCCGGCACCCTATTCCCAACTGGCAGCATTCTGCTGCGTAGGGTCGCCCGACAAGGTTCCAATCTCATCGTCCGATGCCGGATCCTGAAGCAGGTACGTCTCCACCCGTCCCGTATCACTGAGTGCGTACTGGAACCGCTCCCCCGAGCGTGAGGAGTACAGAAGCGAATCGTAATTCAATGCGCTACCAAACACACTGTCCTGCCGGGTGGACAGAACCGAATCGTCGCGGATGTGCTGTACCAGTAGGTCCAGCGAATCCGGATACGACGAACTGTCCCGCTCATAGTCGACCAGTGCAGTCCGAACGTTTATCATCCGCTGACGGGTGTCCTCGATCCGCTGCTGCTGCTGCTCGATGCGATCGTACGGCTCGGTGATCGACTGGTACAAAAAGTACGAGAGACCAATAACGACAAGTCCGAGAAAAACCTGGATGCCGGTTTGGAGTGCTCCACTACTCGTTGCCATGTGACCATTCGTTCCTGATGACGGGAAAACTGAGCGGGGGGACCAGTTCGAAAGAGCCCGTCTGGGCTCTTCCGGCACGCACCTGGTCCGTGCCGACGTGTCGCGGACACAACTCGATCAGCATTTCTCGGGGGCGTCCATTCAGCAAACAACTCCTGAAACGGTCTGAAGAACCGGTACTGGGACCAGGCAAAATTGAACTGCCCCGAAAATAGGAGGCTTTTCAGCGAAATGCAATTCCCAACCTGCGGTTTAGCACCGAGATGGCCCCGCTCCTCAAACGAAGAATCGTTCACTTCCGTGCGCACCCGTGGCACAGCTCCCCTGTCTCGTCCGAAAACAAAGCTGCCCCCCCGGTGTTGGAATCGTCCACACACGTTTTCTCGGACACGTCCTTCCTGTTGTGACCAATCTCCTCATCAACGTCGACCACGTTGGCACGCTCCGGAACGCCCGCCAAGAGACGTTTCCGGACCCCGTCCACGCCGCCGCTCGCTGCGAGCACGCTGGGGCCGACGGCATCGTGTTCCACCTCCGGGAAGACCGTCGCCACATTACCGAACGGGACGTGCGGCTCTTGGCCGAGACGGTGCAGGGCAAGCTCGACTTTGAGCTCTCCACCGAAGAGAAGGTCGTCTCCATCTGCTGCGACGTGACACCGGATCTGGCCACGCTGGTCCCGGAACGGCGCGAAGAAGTGACCACCGAAGGCGGACTTGACGTAGCGGCAAACCGAAAGCGCCTGGAGACTGTGACCGACCGCCTGTACGACGCGGGCGTTCCCCAGGTCAGTTACTTCGTCGATCCGGTTCCCTCACAGATCGAGGCCGCCGCGGACGCCGGCGCCAACTGCGTTGAACTTCACACTGGCGATTTTGCCGAGGTCCCTACGGAGGAGGCGCGGCGCGAGGAGGCCCAACGGCTCGCCCGCGGCGCCGAGGCGGCCCACGAAGCCGAGCTCCGCGTGCACGCCGGGCACGGACTGGATTATCGCAATTTCCCACTCTTCCGCGACGTCGTGCCTCACGTGGCCGAAGTCTCCATCGGATTTGCGGTCATGGCGCGGGCCATCCTGGTGGGAATGGACCAGGCTGTCCGCGATATGCGTACGGTAGTGACCGGTGAGTAACCACAGCATTCCCGGTATTTTATTGTTTCCTACTGCGGCGATTCCATGGAGCAATCTGGTCCCCTGTTCGAGGACATTTCCGACGATCATACGAGCGGCTACGTGGCCATCGTGGGCAAGCCCAACGTGGGCAAAAGCACGCTGATGAACGCCCTGCTCGGCGAGAAGCTGTCGATTGTGACCAAAAAGCCCCAGACCACGCGCCATCGCGTTCTCGGGATTCATTCCGGCCCCGACCATCAGGCCATCTTCCTCGACACTCCGGGCATTATTGAGCCCCGCTACGAACTCCACAAGACCATGATGGGACAGGTCCAGGGGGCCATTCGGGACGCCGACCTGCTGCTCTTTCTCCACGAGGGCACGCAGGAGGAACCGGACACGCAGAGCCTCCAGCAAATTGGGGACACGCCTGCGTTTCTGGTGCTCACGAAGATGGACCTGATTCCGCAGGAAGAAGTGTTTTCTCTCGTGGAGTCCTACGAGGAGCTCCGCGCCTTCGACGAGGTCGTGCCCACCTCCGCCCACGAGGGCTTCAATCTCCAGAAACTCCTACATCTCGTCCTCGACACCCTGCCGGAGGGCCCGCCCTACTACCCGAAAGAGATGATCAGCGAGCATCCGGAGCGCTTCTTCGTGGCCGAGATGGTGCGGGAAAAGGTGTACAACCATTACCACCAGGAAATCCCGTACTCCGTGCAGGTCAACGTGGTGGCCTACGAGGAGCGGTCCGGCGATCAGAAGGACTACATCGACGCGGAGATTGTAGTCATGGAGGAATCCCACAAGGGCATCCTCATCGGGGAAGGCGGCAAAGCCCTCAAGAAGGTTGGGATGGCGGCCCGCGAGGACATCGAGGCATTTGTTGAGAGCCCCGTCTACCTCAACCTGCACGTAAAGGTACAGGAGAACTGGCGCGACCGGAAACACATCCTCCGCTCTTACGGCTACCGGTCGTGAAGCGGGAGACGTGAGGGGAAGAGCGTCGCGTGCCTTGCGCCTCCTCCAGATGCCTTCGCCGCGGAGGCATTCTCGTTCAGCGAAGCTGCATCGTCAGTCCCGCCTCCACAGCCCGCCGGTGCGCCGAGGGAACGGCCGTCCGGGGGACGTGGTGCTGCTGGAGCTCTCGCCGCCGACGGTAGTCGCTCCGGAGGCCTGAAAATGCCTCTGCCCGGTCCTCGGCCGCCTGATCCATGATCGCCCGCAGCGCCGCGTCGTCCGTCTGTAGGTCGTAGCCCTGCCGTGTGAGATGGTAGAGCCATTCTGCGTCCGGGAGCCGCGGATCGGGCGGTGAGCAGTGCAATTCGTCTTTGGAAGCGGCCTCAATGGCGGCCGGCCCCTCCCAAGCGGCCGTTCCCCCGAGGTGTTCGCACAGCGCCTCGTAGAGCATCGCCGTGCCGCGCACCTTTCCGTCGTACGCGTATCCGGCAATGTGCGGGGTCGCCAGGTCTACGGCGTCGACGAGCGTTGGATCAGGGGTCGGCTCGTGCTCCCACACGTCGAGCACGGCCGCTGCCACCGGGCCGTGCACGCGTGCGTCTCGCAGGGCCTCCCCGTCCACGACCGGTCCCCGCGACGTATTCAGCATCCACGCCCCCTCGTTCATCCGCTCGAAGAACGCCGCGTCCGCGAGGTGATGGGTGGGATCGGGCCCCTCCGTCTTGAGCGGCACGTGCAGCGTCACGACCTCCGCCTCCTCGAGCACCGCATCAAGGGGAAGAAACGCGTGGGTCCGCCCCGCCGCCTCCGCCGCGCGGGCCCGGGGCGGATCGTTGCGGAGGACCGTCATCCCCAGTGCCTGCAGCCGCCGCGCGAGGCGGCTTCCAATGTTGCCGCACCCCACAATTCCAACTGTACACCCCTGAAGCTCCGTCCCCTGTCGGCGTGCGAGCAGCAGCAACGCGACCACCACATAGTCGGCCACCGAATCGGCATTTGAGCCCGGGGCGTGGGCAAACGGAATGTCGCGCGCCTCTAGATATTCGCGGTCTACGTGGTCGGTCCCGATTGTCGCCGATCCCACGAAGCGGAGGTCCGTCCCGCCGAGAAGATCTGAGCCTACGGGCGTCACGCTTCGCACCAGAAGCACATCCGCCTCCTGCACGTCCGCAGAGGAGATCGCCCGCCCCGGCTTCGTGTGGACCGTCCCGAGCTCGCCGAAGGCGGGTTCGACACGGGGAAT
>PXSY01000120.1:0-1122 GCA_003023125.1 Bacteroidetes bacterium QH_10_64_19 | reverse complement strand
CGATCAAGCGAGGGAAAACAGCTCATCAACTGAACACTAACCGGTTGTGAATAACGCAACTATACCTTCAAGCACCCACTTTTCACCAGGTTGCGTTAATGTATAACTGGAAACTCGAACTGGGGTCCTGTAGTTGTTCAGCAGGTTGCGGTGGAAATCCAGCGACGACGGTCTTTCGTCGTTCGTTTTCCTGAGAGGCATTTTCGTGCTCTACTCGCCTCGGCACCGTTTCGTAGATTGTCGAATGACATACTGCAGTACATGAGTAAGCGGGCGCTTATCCTCTGCGGGACCGTTAGCGCACTGTTGCTGACGGCCGCTCACGCGCCGATGGCACTCGTTCCTCACGGCGATTTTCTCTCTCGTTCTACCGAGCCCGTGCACAACGAGTTGGACAGTACCGCCGTCGAGCGCCTGAGCGCCGCCTACGCTCCGGCCTCTGCCCACCGGAGCGCGTCGGTCGCTCCCCCCACCAACGTCGACGCCGAAACCCTCTGGCTGGCCCGCGCCATCTACTCCGAAACCAAACGGCCCCACGAGCAGGAACTGGTCGCCTGGGTCGTCCGCAACCGCGTCGACACCGGCTACCGGGGGAGCACCACCTACCGGGAGGCCGTCCTCGATCCCTACCAGTTCAGCGCCTTCAACCCCGGCTCCTCGAAGCGGTCGCTCCTCACGAGCCTCAAGCCCGACATGCCTCTCCCCCGGTGGCAGCAGGCCCTCTGGGTGGCCCGCTATGTCCGCCACGCCGATCCGGTGTACCGCCCGTTTTCGGTCGAAACGCGCCACTTCTACAGTGAGCGCTCGATGAAGGGACGTCCTAAACCGTTCTGGACCCGCCGCCATCGGTTCGTATCTCCTGGCCGGAACTACCAAGTCGACGAGCACCGGTTTCGGTTCTACGAGGAGACATCGTCGTAGCTCCGAAAGGCGATCGTGCGTACCGACGCAGCAGACCCGAGGAAGTCTGGCGCAACAAAGCCACCCGCTGTCCCGACGGGTAGCGGGCAGCCAGGGACCACCAGTTAGGGGATTTCTTGACTCACGTTCGCGTCCCTAAAACGTCGCGTGAAGGCGGAGTGCAACGCCCTGGAACCGAGGCCCGTCGTCCGCGTCCTCGAA
>PXSY01000119.1:4010-6947 GCA_003023125.1 Bacteroidetes bacterium QH_10_64_19 | reverse complement strand
CGTATCCGCGGAGGCTCTCGGTTTCGCAGACACCGCCGGATCCACCGTAGTCCGATTGCCAGGTAACTTCGGTCAATCCTAGCGGGAAAAAGAAATCCCAAAAAGCCCCACCCGGAAGGGTGGGGTAGTTTACTCAACTCCGAGGTACTTGATCATGCCGGTTCGCCGATGTTCAATTTGATGAAGGCCTCTCGGCCGATAAGTCTGTTTCGGCACCGGTCGGCTGTGCAATGATGTCCCCGTAATACGCCGTGGCCGATTCTCCAGTATCGTCCGTGTCCGTCATGATGGCGATGCCGCCGATGGGTGGGGGCGGTTCCCCGAACGCTGCCCGATAGTCCGCCGCAACGTTGCGTGTCTCCCGGATCCACGTGCCGGCGCGGTCGGGGCCGCTCTCGACAGGTATCATTTGCACCCAGTCCGTGTACGGGTTGTCCAGGATGGTGCCCTGCTCGACCCGGTTGGCCCAGATGTAGGTGAGGGCGCGGGTGGGAATCTGGTCGTAGCCCAGCGTCTTCAGCGCCCGGTACTTGACGCGGTCGAAGAAGCCGAGATTGCTCGGGTCGTAGTCGAACAGGAGGTAGAGGCGGGCCGGGTAGTCGTCGCCGTCCTTGTCGGTGGCGTCCCCCCGGTCGAGGACCGTGTTCACCTTCCATTGCCACGTGAGAATGGGATGCTGTGCCGGATCGATGCGTTTTCGGCGCACGAGGCCGGAGGCCCCGCCGTCGCTCGTGGCTTTGACCACGGTTGTCGTGTCGCCGCGGACGGGACGTGCGACAAGGCGGTAGCTCGTTTCGGTGTCGATCTTGCTAAAGGTGATGGGGGTCCAGTTCGCAGGGTGTCCGTTCGAGTCGGCGCTGGCGACAGAGAAGTGGCCGATGGGACGGGCATCCGGCAGGACAGACATGCCCAGCAGAACCAGGATGCCCAGGAGGATACTGCCCACGACGAGGCCGGCCCGGAATCGCATGCTGGCTGGGGAAGATCTGTGCAGAACGCCGTGGGAGGATCGTACGCAGGGAGTACGTCTCGCGAGCGTCTGGGGATCGGGGGCGAGACAGGAGAGGACGAGATGCTCTGCGCCGAGCCTTCTGCGCCCCTAGCGCTCTCGCGCGTCCGGGAGGGCCCGATCAATGGTCCTCGTGAGTTCGGCGTTGGTGAAGGGCTTGCCCACATACGCATCGAACCCCTGGTCGAGAAGCTCCTCGCGGTCACCGGGCATGGCGAAGGCCGTAAGGGCGATGGCGGGAATGTCGTCGAGATCGTCGCGCTCGCGGACCTCGTGGAGGAGCTTTACGCCGCCGCGATCGGTGCCCAGGCTGATGTCAAGGAGAAGGAGGTCGAACGGTTCGGACGCCACAGTGTCGAGGGCATTGGCCATCCCGGAGGCGAACGCGACTTCATAGTCGTCCTGCAGGGTGTGTTTCAGCAGGAGTCGGGTATCCGCATTGTCTTCGACGGAGAGAATCCGGAGCGGCTCTGCCATGCCGGAAGGGGAATCCGGAACGGCTCTGCCATGCCGGAAGGGGCTGTGTGTAGGGCCTAGGAAAAAGTCATCCCTATAATCACTGTGAAGGTTCTTCGTTCCCCCTGCAGCGTGCATCCGGAGGCGACGACAGATCATCATGAGAAACGCTCCCCCACGATGGGGAAGCGACCGGACGCAGCAGGGGACCGGACCGACTGGGGCGCGTGTGGGGGCACCGGCCGAGCGAGAGGCGCTGGTCCCCACCCGGCGCCTACTGCGACTCAACGGTTACGTCCGCCCCGACCCGCTCCGCGAGCGCCTCGAACTGCTCTTTGGTCACGGCGATAAAGACCCGGTCCACACCGGTCCGGTCGTATCGGTCGGATTTGATGCGATTTGTGCTCCCCCCCGGCTGATCGGTGCCGCGGTTGCCGTTGAGAGAGATAAAGGTATCGATGGGATCGGGGCCGTCCACAGCCTCTACGACCGCCTCGCGGGAGACATCGAGGGCTCCGGCGAAGGTGGACGCCATGCCGGTATAGTAGCCCCCGTAGGCCCGGAGGGACTCGTCGGTGCTGCTATCGAATCGATCCTGGGTTTGGGGACGGGCAGATTGACCGCGCATACAGTCTAAGTTGGGTTGATTGGAGTATACTTGTTCTGTAATGCCCGTACGGACACAAACCCGGAGTTGGTCGCAAGAAGGCGTAAAGTTGATGGATCATTTCGATGGTGGGTCGGGGTTGAGGGACGAGAGCCGCTCAGCCACGGCCCACTGCACATCCGAAGTGCCAACCCCAATGCCCACTGAGCCCAGAATTGGCTTGAGGCCTTGGTGAAACGCCGCCGACAGCTCGTTGAGATGCGTGAGGCGGAGAACCCCCGTCTCGATCAAGCCCGGGAGGCGGTGGAGTCGGGCCTGAACGAACATATCCCTGGACGGGCAGATCGAAGAGGTCGAAACCGGGCACAAAGAGCTTATCGAAGAAAGCCCCGTGTGGCAGGTGAAGGAAGACCTTCTTCGCTCGACTCCCGGTGTCGGAGAAGAGACGACCGCTCGCACGCTGCTGGATCGGCTTCCCGGGCTCGGCAATGCGAACCGACGGGAGATTGCTAAACTCGTCGGTATGGCCCCGATCGCCCAGGAAAATGGAACGTGGAAAGGCGAGCGCCCACATCTCAAAAGCGCTGGCACGCTACATTCATTCAATAGTGTACACAGTCATGTACACAGTAGGGGCAATATGGCCCCGAAATCGGATTCCTGCGAAGGTGCCGAAGCCGCCTCTGAAAACGTCCCACGAACGACAAAAATCCCCTCCCAGCACCGCTGAGAGGGGACTCTGTGAAGCGTAGCGTGGGAGGGATTTGAACCCTCGACCTCCGGGTTATGAATCCGACGCTCTAACCAACTGAGCTACCACGCCACTGCACACATCTGCTTGTATGCCCGAGTGCGCGCTCGGTGT
>PXSY01000119.1:0-3868 GCA_003023125.1 Bacteroidetes bacterium QH_10_64_19 | reverse complement strand
GCGTGCGGACCGGTAGGCTGATACGACTGAAAGGTGAAGCCGCGGTGAGACGAGGCATCCATGAGACAGCACGCTGATGACCGATGGGGCGGAGCGATATGAACAGTGCGTTTCACGCAGGAGGACGAACATGTGTTCGGCCCAGCACAATGTGATCCGCGCTTGAACCCTTGTCCTCGGCGGGGGCAGGTTGTACATTGTAGTCCACCATTCGTCGCGTTACACGTCCCTAATGGCCCAATGGCTTGGCATTCGATTCTCGATCAAAAGCGAGTGGTCGACACGCTGCGGCGTGCCCTGTCGCAGGAGCGGGTGGCCCACGCGTACCTTCTGCACGGCCCCGACGGGGTTGGCAAGCGCGCCGTGGCCTACGAAACGGCCCGTGCCCTGCAGTGTCCCGAGCGGGCCGACACGGCCTGCGACGACTGCGACGTCTGTCGAAAAACGCGGCGCATGGTGCATCCGGACATTCACGTGAACTTGCCCCACCCGTGGAGCCAGGAGAAGGACCGCGACGAGGAGGACATGGGCAAGCGGATCCGACGGCTCGGCGAAAACCCGTACGCGGCGATCGACTATGTGCGGCGCCCCTCCCTGTCCGATCCCTCCGAGACCTCGAACCAGCAGGTCTACTACCGGATCGACCAAGTGCGGCAGGACGTGATTCAACCGATGAGCCTGGCGCGGGGCGAGGGGCAGTACAAGGTCAACATTCTGATCGACGCGGAGAAGATGCGCGAGGAGGCGGCCAACGCGTTCCTGAAGCTGCTGGAGGAGCCACCGCCCCAGACCGTGTTTCTGCTCACTACGAACCGGCCCGAGCAACTGCTGCCGACGATCCTGTCTCGGTGCCAGAAACTGCGCTTCGATCCGCTCCTGCCAGAAACGATTGAGGAGGCGCTCGTCGAACGGGAAGACATGGAGCCGGACGCAGCGGCGATGCTCGCCCGCATGGCGGACGGGTCCTACAGCCAGGCCCTCGAGCTGGCCGCGAACGAAAATCTGATGACCAGTCGTGAGCTGGTGCTCGACTATTTTCGGGCGGCGTATTCGCGGAAGGTGGAGCCCCTCAACCGTTGCATCCAAGAGCTCCAGAGCCAGGGCCGTGAGCGCGTGAAAAGCGTCCTCCGGCTCATGCTCCGCTGGATGCGAGACCTTCTTCTGTACCGGACGATGGGAGACGAAGCGCCTCTGGTCAACGTAGACCAGGCCGATGCCGTGGCGCGATTCTGTGACAACCTGCCTGACGCGGACCTGGAGGGCATGGTGACCCTTGTGGAAGAGGCAATGGAACTCGCGGAGCGGAATGTGCGTGTCTCCCTTGTGCTAACGGCACTGGCACACGGGCTCTCTCGGGCCATGCGGGGGCGAGAAATCGACACATTGTATGTCCCACTATCGACGGCAGAGCTTTAGAAGGAGCCGTGATGAAAGCTCAGCGGCATGTGATTTGCGCTTGTTCAGGGCCCTGAGAGCTCCCGGCATATCATCAGATAGTGCCGAGAGGGAGGGATAAGTTACACACTCTCGAACAAATCTGCATCTCCTCTTGGCTCCCGACCCGATCTATTCGCATCGATGCACGCTTCCCAATCGCACGCTTTGGTTCGGTCGAGCTACGCTCCATGAGCAGAGTGTACGCATCCAGGGATGGACGTGGTGGGGGCGGTATCGAGAAGAAATTGCTGTGGACGAGATCGCCGAGATCGATTGGCGGCCCCGCCCCGAGCGCGCAAATCTGATCTTGCACCTAAAGGACGAACGCATCTTTCGGCTTCGTCTGCACAAAGGGGCAGGACTCTGGAATGCAAAGCTCCACGACCTGCTCGGCCAGTCGGTGCTCGGCGACCGTGGTCTTCCGCGGAATGGAATGGCGGAGAACGGATCAGACAAAGACGAGAATCGAGAAGAACAAGACCAGGCATCAAGGTAAAAGAGGGAGCTGGCGCTTGGGGGTGTCGTGGGGACCAGAACTGATCGAGGGTTGCATGGATCTGTCTCGTGTCAACTTCCCGACGGGGGCCTTCTCGACGACATATCTGTACTTTTGCTTCGTGCGCTTCGGACGGGAATAGGGGGCTGGCGGAGCACACAGCGCTACTGCGGTCGAGCCCCGACAATCGCATCTGGGCACCGGTAGTGTACGCACGTCTTTCCTCGGGACTGAACGCGTTTGCCCGGCATGTCTGTGCCCCTGTGCTTCAGTCCGAGACCGCGGAGCCGCCACGGCGTCTCCTTTCCCATCAGAGGGATATGTTCGGGGCCTTGCTCTTCAGGGCTGGGGCAGGGCTCCACTCGCATGTGCGGGGGAACCGAAGAAACGTAGGTCCGTCTCATCGACGGATTGTTTCTCTCCTGCGGGTTGATTAAAATTCCCCCTCAACCTTGAAGGGCACTCCGTCGGAGATCCGAGGCTCTGGATAAGACGGGAATGCCCATGGGAAACGACTTACGGGAGGAGATATTTACCTATAGCATTCGCTACGCCTCGCCCCGATCAACTGCTGTGGATCGACAGTTCATGGGTCCCCGTACAACCCGTTTGCGGGCATGAGGTGCAACGAGTGTGCGATATTCGGGGTCGGGCTGGAGCCCTGCACTGCTGAGGCGATACGACGACGCAGGCAAAGTCTGAGTCGAGATTGGGCCGCACCGGGCACAGTGTCCGAAGCCGACGGCAAGTCACTTTTGCGCGGATTCACTGACGATCTCAGCGAAACGAACCCACCAAGGGCTGTCGCATGGGAACGAACGGAACGCCTCCAATCAAGAGCACACCTTCGGACGAGTTGAGTGAAGAGCGGCGCGAGCGTCTCATTCGCGGAATCGCGGAGGGAGAGCTCCCGCTGCACAAACTGCCCGGAGATCTATCGGCGGACGAGGCGGCCTCCATACGGCGGGAGGCTCTCGAGCACCGGGCGGAGACGGAAACCGACGGCCTCGACAGCTACTCGTTCGACGCCGAAACGGTCTCGGGAAACAACTGCGAGAATCTTATCGGCACCGCTCAGGTCCCGATGGGAGCCGTTGGGCCGCTCCCGATCGACGGGGACCACGTCCAAGAAGAAGTTTACGTTCCGCTCGCCACGACCGAAGGAGCCCTCATTGCGAGTGTAAATCGCGGATGCGCTGCGCTGCGCGAGGCCGGGAGCGCAACTGTGCACGTCGAGGACGTGGGCATGACCCGGGCGCCGGTCTTTCGAACGTCCGGGATTGAAGAGACGCGGGCGCTCCTCGACTGGATTGAGGAGCACGAAGAGGAGATCCGTGACCGGGTCGAAACGACCAGCGAGTATCTCGAGCTGCTCGAACTGCGCACCCACTCGGTGGGCACGACCGTATTTGTCCGCTTCCGCTTTTCGACAGGGGACGCCATGGGCATGAACATGGTGACGCTGGCCTGCGACCAGGTCATTCAGGAGCTGATTACCCCGGCGACGGGGGTCGACTGCGTCTCGCTGTCGGGCAACTACTGCGTCGACAAGAAGCCGGCCGCGGTGAACGCGCAGGAGGGACGGGGCAAGCGCATCTTTGCCGAGGTGGAACTGAGCGAGTCGGTGTTGCGGGACGCCCTCAAGACGACCGCCGCGGACCTGAGTGAGGTACAGTATCGAAAGAATCTGCTGGGATCGGCCGCGGCCGGATCGATGGGAATGAACGCTCACTACGCCAACATGGTGGCGGCGTTTTTCGTGGCGACGGGGCAGGACATCGCCCAGGTGTCTGAAGGAGCGATCGGCGTCACCTGCATCGAGCCGCGGCCCGAGGACAGCGTGTACGTCTCCATCTTCATGCCCGACGTGCCCCTTGGCGCCATCGGAGGAGGGACCGGGCTGCAGACGCAGGAGGATGCGCTGTCGCTCATGAA
>PXSY01000118.1:9633-13504 GCA_003023125.1 Bacteroidetes bacterium QH_10_64_19 | reverse complement strand
GACCCTCCGGGAGGGACGGCGGCCAGTGGCCCACCCAGCAGACCCGTCGGAACGTGCGGCGTAGGCCGAAGCGAAGGAGGGCTTCAACGAGCCGACGGATCGGGGCCACAGGGGCGGAGGACGATCGCAAAAGGGGCGCGAGCGATTCAGGTCGCCGCAGACTCCTGCTGCTTGCGACGTTCGTAGCCGTCGTACATCAGGAGGAAGACCTTGCGGCGAAAGGACACGTATGCGCGCTGGCTCAGGTTGTCGTAGCGATTGGCCCGCACCTCGTTCAAAATCTCCCGGTACATGCGTGCGGCGGCACGGATGCCATGGCGGGTCCGAAACGGTAAGGCCGAAATCCCGTCGAAGCTCTTTTCGTAGAATCGCTCAGCCGTTTCCATGGTCCGCTCCATCAACGCCGAGTACCCATTCGCCACCTGCGCCGCCTCAAGCGCCTCCACCGATACGTCGTGGGCGTCCAGCCAGTCCCCGGGCAGATACACCCGGTCGAGGTCGTCGATGTCTTCGCCCACGTCGCGGACGATATTGGTAATCTGCATAGCAATGCCCAGTTGCCGGGCCGGGGGCTCCAGGGCGTCGTGCCGGTCGGGGTCGGCCAGAAAGGGTAGCATCATGGCCCCCACGCTTCCCCCCACCAGGTTTGAGTAGTCAATCAGATCTTCTTTTGTAGAAATCGGGCGGTCTTCCAGGTCCCACAGGGCGCCCTCGATGAGTTCGTACATCGGCTCTCGGGGAAGGGAGGCCTGCTCGTGTACCTCTGCGAGACGGTCCCAGAGCACCATGTCCGACGGCGGGCGGCCGGACAGTGTCCGGTCCAGGTGGTCCCGCATCTGCTTGACCTCCTGAAGGGCTCGTTCCCGGCCCACTTCCAGAACCCGCTGGTCCGCAATGGAGTCGACCCGGCGGCAGTAGAGGTACAGGGTAGCCACGGACATCTGGACCGACCGGGGCAACAGATAGGCGGCCAGGGAAAACGTTCGGGAGTGATACCGAAACGATTCCCAGATCCACTGGTCTTCGTCGGTCCGGGTGTCGAGGGAGAGGGTGGGCATGGAGAGCATTCGTCCAAGACGGCGAGACGAAGGCGAGTTGTGCTATCGGTACGACACCGAGAGGGTGCGCTTTACGTACCTCGGGTTGGTGCGCCACAGCAGCAGGAAGGGGATCGCGGTGGCAAGTACGCCGACGAAAGCGGCAAGGTAGACATCGCGAAGGAGACAAATGGCAAGTGGGAAGAGGCAGTTCAGAACGTACACCCAGGGGGCCCATTCGTTTTCGATGAGGGTATCCTTCGCAATATACTCGTACCCGACCAGAATCACGAACGTAACCGCCGCCCATCCGCCCCAGTTGGAGAGTGGCATCCCGAAGTACACGCCGTCGGCGCCGTACTCCCAGAACGGGAAGGCCCGGTTCATGGCCGGATCGAGGGAGACGTCCCAGAGGACCATGAAGAAGGTTCCGAGCAACAGATAGCCCCACCGTCGATCCGTGACCCGACGGGCCAGATCCAGGGACACGATCGACATGGCGAACCACGAGGGGGGAATGAAGTACGGCACGTGTCCCGCGATCTTGGGGCCAAGCCATTGAGTGTACTGGTACTCCCCGAACGGAAGGGCCGTGTCCCCAATCGTCAACCATCCCGTCGTGCCGATCAACTCACTGGCGCCGCCGATCACGCAGCCCCAGGCCGCAATGAGGCTCATGCGCTTCCATCCCAGGATGGGGCCGTACATGAGGAGCGGGAGCAGGGCCAGCATCACCATGAACGTCCAGGTGGGCGTCTTCACCAGTTTCGTGTAGATCGGCCCGAAAATCGACATCGAGGAGGGGAATACCCGCAGGAGGAGCATGCCCGCCACGCTGAACGAGATGGCCCCGACGAACAGCCAGAACGCGAACTGGAAGAGGAGATCGTAGTTGCCCTCCAAAGTTGGCCGGGAGGGGTCTGGGGTCGACATGACGCCTTCGGGGGGAGGAATCGGGAGAGTGCGCTGAGAACTGACGACCCTGCA
Organism: Bacteroidetes bacterium QH_10_64_19; assembly: GCA_003023125.1. Next base: position 11,480 of record PXSY01000118.1, on the reverse strand, counting down.
TCCGGGAAGCCATGGTGGAGGCTGCAGGGACCGTTGTCAATGTAAAGAATCCGGCTCGACGGTGCTAAACCGTGGCGGAGGGGACGGAGACTCTGGACCACTGGAGGAGAGGGCCGTGTCAGGCATGTGATGGATCAGCATCAATGACCACTGAGCATCCCCACAGGACATGATCGCCGTACGGTCTCCGGAGTACTTTCCGCGACTGAGCTACATGGCGCTCATTCAGCACGTGGATCACTTTGTTCTTGCTGACACGTTCCCGTATCGTCGGCAATCGTTCCAGGACCGTAGCAAACTCCGAAGCCCCCAGGGATGGCATTGGATTCCCATTCCGATCTTCGGAAAGCGCGAGGGGGCCCCGATCTGTGAGGTCGAAATCAAGACCGAGGAACGGTGGCTAGAGAAGCACTGGCGATCGTTCCTCTACAACTACCGCACGACGATGTACTTCGAGTTTTTTGAGGCGTCGTTTCGTCCATTCTTCGACCGGTCGTGGACGCGCCTCGGGCCGTGTGCGTGCCGGTCCGTCGAGGTGCTGACGGATCTCTTCGGCCTCCGCACATCTGTAACCCGGGCCTCAGAGCTCGCCGGCGCGCCGAGCGACCTTCCGGGCATCCTCCGCGCCACGGAGGCTGACGGGCTGGCGACCGTGGACCGGGAGCAGTCCGTCTCGACGGAGGTCAAGGTCCATCCCTGCACGTATGAGCACCCAACCTACCATCAGAACTTCGAAGGGTTTGAGCCGGGATTGTCCGCGGCCGACCTTGTCTTCAACTACGGTCGCGAGGCCCGACGACTCCTCGCAGACGGGCTGCGGGTACACGAGGCCTCCAATTCCGACGAGTAGCCCGGGACACTGACGGCCCAGAAACGCAGTTGGCTTTGATCCGGGCCTCCCGTACGTTCACAGCAACGCTTTCGCCGTTTGATCCCATCCGAAATTCTTCCTCTATGATTCTCCCTGACCATCAGATTCGAACCCTGGCGACCGAACAAGACATGATCGAGCCGTTCATCGACGGTCAGGTGCGGGAAGAGGTCGTGAGCTACGGGCTGAGTTCGTTCGGCTATGACATGCGGGTAGCGGGAGAATTCCGGGTATTCACGCCGAACATCTACAACAGTGTGGTGGACCCGAAGCGCATCGATGAGCGGGCACTCGTGGAATACGACGTCGAGGACCACATCCTCATTCCGCCCAACTCCTACGTTCTCGGCCGCTCGATCGAGTACTTTCGCATGCCGTCGGACGTCCTCGGGCTCGTTCTGGGGAAGTCCACGTACGCGCGCTCTGGAATCATCGTGAACGTGACTCCCCTGGAGCCGGGTTGGGAGGGGCACGTAACCATTGAAATTGGGAACGGCACGTCCCTCCCCGCAAAAGTTTACGCCAATGAGGGCATCGCCCAGACGGTCTTTTTGCGGGGCGATCCGCCGGAAGTGTCGTACGATCAGAAGAAAGGCAAGTATCAAAACCAGGAAGGGATTACCCTGCCCCGGCTCGACTAATGGATGAAGTCGAGATCGATCGTTTTTTGCTCGAAATCAAGAGTGCTCCATGTCCCGTTCCACGTCGTCGGACGATTCAACATCTTCCCGGGCCTGGCGGAAATGGGTTGCGGCGATCGTATTGCTGGTGTTCTTCGGAGTAATTATGTGGGAGGTCATCAATCCGTACCGCGGCCAGCGGTTCGAGAAAATTCCGCACGGCGACCATGTGCACTACGTGCCGAAAGACCAGAACGAGAACGCGCCCGTCAGCCGGTTTCCCACGCAAAAACCGGAGGCGGACGAACGCATCACGCCTACCGGTGAGGTCGTGCCGGCCCGCAGCACCGAGCCCC
>PXSY01000118.1:3430-9513 GCA_003023125.1 Bacteroidetes bacterium QH_10_64_19 | reverse complement strand
CGGTCATCGAAGCAACTTCCGGGGACCCCTCTCGTAGGAACGATCGCGACCGCACACATGCGCAGTTCTGGGAGAGGGGCATACGATTCGTCTGACCTCTATTTTCTGTAGTCCGCACATCCGTTATGAGTAAGCTACCCGAGGGGGAATATCTTCTCACTGACGTGCAGTGGCGTAGTCAGGACCGGGACGAGGCCTTTCGTCCGCTCCACGGCTTTACCACGGGACACCTGCGTGTCGAGGGGGGACGTGTGACCGCTCAGGCACGCTTCAACGATCAGTTCCTGTCCAACCGGTTCAGCGATCTGGAGCAGGACGGGAGTCCGATCGTGCTGATCGTCACTGTGCTGGAAACGGAACAGACGTACACCCTCGCCTGCTCGGCACCGACCCTCGACCGGGCGGGGACCTCGTACCACTTGAAGGTAGAGGGCGACTTTACGGAGGCCAAGGTGGGGACGTCCGCGTAGGCGCAAGCGGACACGATTTCGTCCCAGCGCCGGGCGCGCGGCAGGACGTGCCCGGGCCGTCATTGATGCCGGAAGTTAGGGTGCGGATCCGGCTCATTGTCGAGGATCGAGTCGACGCGAGCCTTCACGTCCGCATCCATCTGATCCGCCACGTCGAGGGCCTGCATGTTTTCCTCGACCTGATGGGGCTTGGAGGCCCCGGTGATGACGGTGCTCACGTCGTCGTTTTGCAGGCACCAGGCCAGCGCCAGCTGGGCCGTCGTACAGTCAAGGTCGTCGGCGACCTCCGATAGCTGACGAACCTTTTCGAGGCGCTCTTCGACCAGGACATGGTCCTGGAGCCATTCGTAGCCCTCCGTCGCCAGCCGGCTGCCGGCCGGAATCCCATCGTTGTACTTGCCGGTCAGAAGACCGCTCGCCAGGGGACTCCAGATCGTGGTGCCCAGGCCCATGTCCTCGTACAGGGGGGCGTACTCGCGTTCCACTCGCTCCCGGTGAAACATGTTGTATTGCGGCTGCTCCATGGTCGGAGGGACGAGGTGCTCCCGACGGGCCACCGCGTACGCATGGCGGATCTGTTCGGCACTCCACTCGCTGGTGCCCCAGTAGAAGGCATAGCCGCTCTCGACCAGATGGCTCATGGCCCGAACCGTCTCCTCGATCGGCGTCTCACGATCCGGTCGGTGGCAGAATACCAGGTCCACGTAGTCCATCTGAAGGCGCTCCAGGGCCGCCGTCGTGCCCTCCACGACGTGCTTGCGGGACAAGCCGCGATCATTCGGGCCCTCCCCGCCCCAAAAGATCTTGGTCGAGACGACGAGGTCGGTGCGGTCCCAGTCCTTTTCCCGGATGATTTCGCCCATCATCCGCTCGGACTCGCCGCCCGAATATGCCTCGGCGTTGTCGAAAAAGTTGACGCCGTGGTCGTAGGCGACTTGCATGCACTCAGCGGCCCGGTCGGTGCCAATCTGATCCCCAAACGTAACCCAGGACCCAAACGAAAGAGCGGACACCTTGAGTCCAGACGTGCCAAGGGTTCGGTATTCCATGGAAAGCGGACACTTTGGTGAGAAGGTGTGGCCTGCTGTGAAAAATGCTGCCCGCATTTACGGCTCCCTGTGGCCTGCTGTGAAAAATGCTGTCCGTGTTTACGGCTCCCCGTGTGGGAACGTGTCGGTCGTGCTTACAAAATCCTTGAAATGTATGAGAGATTGACTGGCGCGTGCTTGACTCGACATGTCCTGCGCGCTTCTCGGTTCGGAGTGGGCTGATCTGGATGAGGACGCTCCTATTTGCCCAGTTGCGGGGAATCTGAATGTAGGCCTTCGACTGGGGACTCTTCCCACGCAGCCGGCCGCTAGTCGGAGGAATCGGTGCTGCCGTTTTCAGGAGCTCCATTCGTGTGAACGCCCTTCAGGGCATCAAGGTTGTCGGGATTCATAACCTTGTCCACGAGGCCGTACTCTTCGGCCTCCTTGGCGCTCATCCAGTAGTTCCGGTCAGCGTCGTCCTCGATCCGGTCGATGTCCTTGCCGGTGTGATAGGAGAGGATCTGGTACAGGCGCTCCTTGAGCCAAGCCATTTCCTGCGCCTGAATCTCAATGTCGGACGCTTGGCCCTGGGTGCCACCCATGGGCTGGTGCATCATGACGCGGGAGTTCGGGAGGCAGGCGCGTCGCCCCTCGGACCCGCCGGCAAGAAGCACGGATCCCATTGAGGCGGCCAGCCCCACGCATGTGGTCGCGATGGGGGCCTCCACGTACTGCATCGTGTCATAGACCCCCAGCCCGCTGTAGATGACGCCGCCCGGAGAGTTGATGTACAAATTGATGTCCTGGTTCGAGCCTTCGCTCTCTAGATACAGGAGTTGGGCGACGGTCAGGTTGGCGACCTGGTCGTTCACCGGAGTGCCGACAAAGACGATTCGTTCCTTCAGCAGACGGCTGAAGATGTCGTACGCACGCTCGCCCCGAGTGGTCTGCTCAACGACCTTGGGGACCAGTCCGGAGAGGGGTTGATCCCCCAATCCGCCGTCGTGAATGCTGTTTGGGAGAGACGTTACGCTCTTGCTGAACTGAATGAAGTCGTCAACGTCGGGCATGGGGGAGTACCGGGCTTCATTTGCCAAAGACAGCGGATATCCTTCACCTACCGTGGAATAAATGGTTCCTGTATGGCCCGAACAGTCAGGGAAAGAAGCGGTACAGAAGACGGTCGTTCAAGGATCGGAATATTTTTTGACGCGGCTATGCGTACGCCCATCAATTAGGACCAGGATTTAGCCTCAACTCTCACACGGGACCTCTCCTGGTGTGGGAGGTAGTCTGGGATCGTGCACTTCTGTTTGTTGCATCTCCTCAACGCCACTGATGGCCGATTCAACGGAGCAATCTCGCCTACAGCGCCTCCTGGGGCTTGCCTGGGACGCCTTCCCAATAGCCGCCGTGATTGTGGATCAGGAAGGGACGATTCGCCACTGTAGCGATCAGACCAACTACTTGCTCGGGTACGAGCCCGGGCGACTCGTGGGAACCCACATGGAGCACATCATGGGTCGTCACGACCAGGCGTCGGGCGACTCCAGCGAGCAGCGCTCGATGGAAGATCGAACCCTGGGCGGAGACCTTGAGCTTTCCCTTCGAAAGCAGGATGGAACTACGTTTCCTGTTCGGTTCAGCCTCACCCAGATCAGTGAGTTCGAAGACTCTGACGAGATCTGGACCCTCGTCTTGATGCAGGACCAGCGGCCGATCAAGCGGAAAGATCGAGATAGTCAGGCTGAGAAGCGCTACTGGCAGCTCTTCAACCAGAATCAGGTGGGCCTAATCTGGGCGCGGCTCGACGGAAAAGTGCTGTCCTGCAATCCGGCAGCTGCTCAGATGTTTGGGTACGGGTCTCCGGACGATTTTGAGGGACAGTCGTTTTCGGATCACTACCGGGGAGAGTCTGAAAAACGGCAAGACACCATCGACCAGTTACGGATGGAGGGCGAAGTGAGTAAGTGGAACGTCCCCATGAAGCGACGAGACGGCCAGCCGTTTACAGTGTTGGAAAGTCTGGTGCTCGTCGAGGAATCCGAGTACGAGAGTCCTGTCGTTGTGTCCAGCTTCGTGGAGGTGACGCAGCAGGCCCGCCTCTGGGAGGAGCTCAAGCAGATGGCCTATCACGATCCACTGACGGGGCTTCCGAATCGCCGATTCCTCAAACAACAGGCCCCCAAGGTCTTCTCACTGGCCAATCGCCGCGAGCGGTACGCCGGCGTGGCGTATGTCGACCTCGACGGATTCAAGGCAGTAAATGATGAACGGGGGCACGAAACGGGGGATGAAGTGCTCGTGTCCATCGCCGAACGCCTGGGGCGCACCACGCGGGAGGGCGATGTATTGGCCCGCATCGGGGGGGATGAGTTTGCTGTGCTCTGGGCAGACCTGGACGCTCCCGAGAACGCCCTGGACGCCACTCGACGGATCGTCCGTACGTTCGACGATCCGTTCAGTGTCGGGGAGAAACGCTTTTTCCTGGAGATGTCGGCGGGCATCGCCGTGTTTCCCACTCATGGGGACGACGTCGATGAGCTTCTCCGTTGCGCCCCACTCAGTTTAGGGCATTCACGCTGGATGCACCTTATCTTCCTTCTGCGGGGACATGTCTGCCGGGGGGGGCTCGACGTGATCAACGAGGTGCTGGGCGGGTACCGGGCGCGCGAAATGATAGCCCTGGGCCATTGCGCACCCGAGGTTGCGAAGAACGGACGCTTGCTGATCCGTCTCTACGCCCTCGGCAATCACCTCCACGTCCAGCCGTAGGGACAGGTTCATTAGGAACTGCACGATGGCTGTGGTCTTCTCGTCCTGACCCAGGTCTTGAATGAACTCGCTGTCGATCTTGAGCACGTCTGCGTTTAGGGAACGGAGATACCGAAGCGACGAGTAGCCGGTGCCAAAGTCGTCGATGGAGAGCCGGACTCCTTCTGCGCGGAGCGGTTGCAGGGGGCGCTCGTCGTGCAGGGCCCACCGTTCGGTAATCTCCAAGTGCAGGCCTTCGTCGGGAATGGAGGCGTCACTGAGCTTACGGAGGCACCAGGCCTGCAAGTCGCCCTCGGCGGACTGCGGACTGATGTTCGCGCTGATCCAGTCCAGCGGACTGTCGGGACCGTCCGTCCACCGTTCGGCGTCTTCGAGGGCCTGGCTGAAGACCCAACGGTCCAGTTCTCCAATGAGTCCGGTCTCTTCGGCGAGAGGGATAAAGGCCCCCGGCGACAACACTCCGCGATCGGGGTGGTCCCAGCGGACCAAGGCCTCGGCCCCGACCGCTCCCCCCGAGACGAGGTGGATGATGGGCTGGTAGTACAGGGTCAACTCGTCGTCCCGTATGGCCTGGCGAAGTCGCTCGCGGCGCTGAAGCCGTCGCGTGCCATCTTGGTCGTCGCGCCGAAAGACGATTAGGTTCTCCCTGTCCCGGCGCTGAACCTGATGCATGGCGGAGTAGCCGGCCCGGAGCATCTCCTCCGCGTTTTCGAACATAGAATCGGGGGACGGCCGTGTGGCCAGCCCGATGCTCACTTCGATGGGAATGCGATTGTCCGCGATGTCGAACGGAGACTCGAAGCGCTCCTTCAAGGCCTCCCCCAGGTTGCGGGCACGCTCGGACTCCGCCTCAGGGAGCAGGACGGCAAATGTGTCTTCGGCGATGCAGGCAACGGTGGCCCCCGGGGGCGGGACATCTGCGATTCGCGAGGCCACGGTCGTCAGCAGGTTCTGACCGGCTTGGTGCCCGAAGCTTTCAGTCACGTCCTGGTACTCGTCCGTGCGGACGATGAACAGGGCTGGGCTGCCTCCGTGGGCCGCTTCATTGCTTGCGGCCAACGCTTCTGACAGTTCGTTGAGAAGGTGTGTCCGGTCGGCCAGGCCCGTGAGGGCGTCCCGGCTTTGGTCTTGGGGCCGTCGTCGCGAAACCGCCTGTGGGGTGGAAGGAGGTTCACCGGAGGGGAAGGTCGCTGATTCTGTCTGGGCGGCACTAGAACGGGCCGTGGGGCTCCCCGAACGGGCTGCCCGCCGTCGGCGTCCCCAGAGGACGACCGCGCCGCTCGCCAAAATGAGAAGAAGAAGCAGAATGTGGGGGAAGGGCACGATGTCCCCCAGCACAGGGGCAGGCAGCAGGAGAGGGACGGCGGCCAGTCCGATCCATGGCAATGCGTCGAGCCCAAGTTCGACCAGTGACTGGATCGATGTGGAACGGGGAAGAAGGGCCATTGGGCAGTGGGGTGTAGTTTGTAAGCCCGCACAGAAACGTGCGGTGATCATTCAGGGCGCATCCCGTGATAATCGTGGAGACACGGGCCGTTCATTTTTCCCAATCTATTTCGAATCTACCACTCCTTCTGCGGAGTGCATCGGGACAAAGCTTGTTCGCTAATGGCGCGGAAAAATTAGTCTGAAGGTCGAAGGGAAGGGCCATCCTGGCGTCTGGCAACGCACGCCCCGCGGAGAGCGCGGCGCATTCTTCCTCTGGAAACTGTCAGCAATGCATTCGCCTTTACGTGCTGCCGCAAGAAATGAGCCGATCAATTGTGAAAAAACGGTGGGGCACACTCGGAGAGAAAAGTAGTTCCGG
>PXSY01000118.1:0-3286 GCA_003023125.1 Bacteroidetes bacterium QH_10_64_19 | reverse complement strand
ATGGCCTGCCAATCGACGCGGCCGGGGATCACGGCAGAGGAGGCCGTGGCCCTGCACCAGCGTGTCGATTCGCTGGAGGAGCGTGCAGACCGTTTGGAGCGGGCCGCGACGCTCCGAAATCCGCTGCTCAACAGCACTCTGTGGATGCAAACGGCGGTCGAGTACCGGGGCACCGCCCGGCAGGCGTATGCGCTCGCCGAGGTGAGAATGGAGCAGGCGCTGACCGACAGCACCTGGACGGCCTCTCTCGAACAGGCGGAGGCGGGCAGCGAGACGTACCGCACCAAGCCGCCGGCTGTGGTTCTCGACGTGGACGAGACGGTGCTCGACAACAGCCCGTACCAGGCCCGCCTCATCCTCGACGACGAGTCGTATGACTCGCAGAGTTGGAAATCCTGGGTGCGCGAAGAACGGGCTGGGGCCGTGCCCGGAGCTCTCGGCTTTACGCAGGCGGCCGTTCGGAAGGGGGCACGGGTGATCTACCTGACGAACCGCGATGGGGACGTAGAGGCCGCGACGCGCAGCAACCTGGAGGCGCTTGGGTTCCCTGTCAACGATGCCCCGGACGCTGTTCTCACGCAGAGCGAGAAGAAGGACTGGGAATCGAAGACGGCGCGGCGCGAGTGGGTGGCGGAGCGGTATCGCATTCTACTGCTCGTGGGGGATAACTTTGGGGACTTTGCGTCGGAGGCCGATACGACCCTGGCCGCCCGCCGCCAGCGCAGCCGGGCGTTTCGGGAGTACTGGGGCACCCGCTGGATTGTGCTCCCCAATCCGCAGTACGGCTCGTGGGAGGGGGCGCTGTATGAGTTCGACTACGGACTCCCGCCGCGGCGACAGTTGAAGGAAAAGCACCGGCGGCTCACGCCGAAGCGTCGCAACTGAGCCGGGACGCCATCACGGGTACTTTCTCGCTGCAGAATCTTGGACGGAGCACGATGGACATTTCCGACGCGACATTTGTGGTGACGGACGTCGAGACGACGGGGACCTCCGCGGAAGAGGGACGCATCCTGGAGATTGGGGCCGTGAAAGTGCGGGACGGCATGGTGACCGACCGGTATCAGCAGCTGGTGAATCCCGAGCAGGCGGTGCCGGGCCGCATCACTAAGCTCACCGGTATTACGACCGGAATGGTCTTCGAGGCCCCACCGGCTGAGGAAGTACTGCCGGAGTACCTGGGGTTTCTCAGGGACGGAATTCTCGTCGCCCACAATCTGACGTTCGACCAGTCGTTCCTGAACGCGGAGCTGGAGCGGGAGGAGCGCGGTCCGCTTTCGAACGAGACCCTCTGTACCGTGCGCCTGGCCCGTCGGCTGCTGCCGGGGCTGGACTCGAAGGGCCTGAGTCGGCTCACCCAGTTCTACGACATTGACGTAGACGGCCGGCATCGGGCTCTGGGCGACGCGGAGGCGACGAGCCTGGTGCTGCGCCGATTCCTGAGCCAACTGGCCTTCGAGCACGAGATCGAGACCGTCGACGAACTCCTCCGCTTCCAGCACCAGAGCTACCAGACGGTCCGGTCGGTCCCGGGCCACATCGACGAGATCCGGGCGGAGGTGCTGCCGCAGGTGCCCGAGGCGCCGGGCGTCTACACGCTGAAAAAGTCCTCGGGCACGCCTCTCTACATCGGGAAAGCCAAGAACCTCTCGGACCGCCTGCGCAGCCACTTCACGGCGGTCGAGTCCAGTGGGGCCCGCAAGCGCAAGATGCTGCAGAAGGTGCGCACGGTGGACTGGACCACGACCGACACGGAGCTGGAGGCGATCCTGCTGGAATCGCGGCGCATCAAGGCCAAAAAACCCCGCTACAACCGCGCCCAGCGCCGCTACTACAGCCGACCGTTCATCCGTCTCGACACCAACCACGAGTACCCCACGGTCTCCTGGACCCGCCGGCTGGAGGCCGATGGGGCGGAATACTACGGCCCGGTGCGCAACACCGATCAGGCGGAAATGGTGGTCGATGTTGTGGGCCGATTCTTTGAGCTCCGGGAGTGCGACGATGATCGTCTGCGCCTGGGCCAGCGCTGCCTCTATGCCGACATGGACCGCTGCGGGGCCCCCTGCGAGACGCAGGAGCCGGAGGCCTACGCGGAGGTGGTAGACCGCGTGCGGGCCTTTCTGACGGGCCGCGACCCGTCGGTGGTCGACCGGCTTCGCGACCGGATGCGCCAGGCCTCCGAGGACCTCGACTTCGAGAAAGCGGCTCAGATCCGGGACACGGTGGAGCAACTGGAGCGCATCCTGGAGAAGCAGCGCGTGGCGGCGGCCCCGGTCCGTCGACACAACGCGGCCCTCGTCCACCACGACAACGACCGCGACGACCGCGTCGACGTGCTGCTGGTCCGCTTCGGGCAGTTCCAAGAGTCGATGTCCTGTGCGCAGCCGCCCCTCCCGGAGCAGCAGGCCCGACTGCGGGAGCGATGCCGGGCCGTTTTCGATCCGAGTACAGACCCCCCGGCGAGTGTCTCGAAGCGCGAGGCGACGGAGATCCGGCTGCTCTCGCACTGGACCTGTGCTCATCGCGAGGAACTGACGGCAGTGCGGTGGCGCCCCGATCAGTCGCCGGAGGCATTGGCCGAAATGATCGAGGCGGCGGTCACGGAGTCCCCTGCACGGGTCGAGTGAGCGGCAATAACTCTCCCTCCGTAAACGTTGCGTGAAGTAGAAGGCCCTCCACGTTCCCTTCACCGATCCACTCGACTCCGCCATGCGACTCATCGTCTCTCTTTTCGTCTCACTTCTCTTCTTCACTCCTCTATCGTCCGAACCGACGGCCCGCCCGGTCTCCCCTGTGGATTCGACCGGGACCATCACCGGCACGGTTGTGGACGCGAACGGGGGCGTGCCGCTTGCCGGCGCCAATGTCTCCATCGACAGCCTGCAGATCGGGGATGCGACCGGACCGCAGGGACGGTTTCGCCTCACAAATGTCCCGGCGGGGACGCACGAGGTGTCTGTCGCGTTCGTCGGATATTCCGACGCACAGAAAACGGTCAGTGTGGAGGCGGGAACGACGGCCCGGGTGTCCTTCGCGCTCAGTCCGACGCCCCAGCAGACAGAGGACCTGATGGTGGAGCAGGCCCCGGCGGTCCGGCGTCAGGCTCCGGCGGCCCGGAGTGGGGGAAAGGTGCGCCGACGGACGCGCCCGTCGCAGAGAAATACGGAGGACTACGCCCCCATCGAGTCCAACGACTTCCGGGCGGTGAGCGATCACCCGCTCTCCACGTTTTCGATCGACGTGGATGGGGCCTCCTACACCAACACGCGCCGCTTCATCCGGG
>PXSY01000117.1 GCA_003023125.1 Bacteroidetes bacterium QH_10_64_19 | reverse complement strand
CAGCGCCGATGGGCCGGCGAGGTCTGCGGAGGCAGTCGGCTCCAGGGGCGCTCCTCCGCCTCCCTCCTCCCCAAAATAGACGTTTACGATCCCCGCCCCGAGCGCAAGGACGAGAAGCACGAGGGCCACGGAGGCGAGAAGTCCGCCATACTGATTCCACAATCGCTGGGCGCCCGAATCGACCAACGAGGACATCGACGCTGCCCCCTCCCGGCCCGAGGCGGATCGTGCGGAGCCTGGGGCCTGTGGGGAAGACGACGGGGAGTCGGCCCGAACTCGCTCGGTTTTGCTGTCCTCATCGTTGTCCGGATCGTTATCGAGCGGGTCCGGGGGGTCTTCTGATTTTGAGCCCGAAGGCGTTTTCTCCCCGACTACTCCTTCCGTTGGACTCGGCGCGGGACTCTCAGCGGAGTCGGCAACGGGGTCCGGTTCAGTCTCCCGATGGTCAGGAGGTGAGGTACGGGGCTCCGACGATTCCGGATCGCCCACTTCCGACGACGGCGCGTCCAGGAATTGGGCCGCCAGTTGATCCTCGTAGTCTCCTTCGAGGGCCGACTCCAACTGCTCGACCACCGGATCGGACGGAATTCCCAGGGTCTGGGCGTAGGCCCGAATGAAGGCCTTCAGGTATACGTCGTTCATTCGGGATTGCTCGTACAGCGTGCCCTCTTCGAACTCCTGGATGTGGGCCTCGGGCATCTGTGTCGCCTCGTGGAGCGCCGCAATACTGAGGTCGCGCTGCTTGCGGATTCGCCGGAGGTCACGGGCGAACCGCTGGAGGGCACGGGGGGGCGACTCGTCGGACATGGCGGCAGGGATATGCTCGGTGGGGATCCCAATGCAACCGTCGCCGAGGAAGTACTACTGTTCTGGCAGTAACCTCCAGCAGAAAAGGCCGTTCCGGCCTGCAGTCAGCAGGAGAACGGCCTCAGAGATCCAGGAATGTCGGGACGGCGGGATTTGAACCCGCGACCTCATGTACCCCATACATGTGCGCTACCGAGCTGCGCCACGTCCCGTGATTGAAACTCCAGAGATCTGTAATGAGGAAATGACTCGCAAGTTCTGACGAAGGGCGTGGATCTTCGGAATCAACCCTGTGAGTTCTCGACGAAGGCATCTCTCCAGGCAATCACATTGAGCACATGTTGGGAATCGCTCTTGCGGTATGGAAGCGCGCCCGACTCCACCCCCACGAAACAGCCGGCGTGCAGAGATGAGAGAGCGAACGGAAGCACGACCGCAAAGGCCCAGGAGAACAGACCTCGTGGGCAAGGTGAAAACTGTTAATTTATTGCACGCGAACAGATTACACTCCATCAATTCAAGTTCACGTGGGCAATTTTATCGCTCAGGCAGACCGTGATTGGAGGGACGACTGCACCTCTACCTCGCTGTGGAGCGTCCGGTGGACCGGGCACTTGTTGGCGATCTCCAGGAGGCGCTCCCGCTGCGTCTCCGTCAGGTCGCCGCGAACGTCAATCTCTCGGGTGATGCGATCGATCTTCCCAGCCTCTGTCGCGCAATCCTCGCAGTCCTCCCCGTGAATCTTGTCGTGCGAGAGGTGCACGATGGCTTCGTCGAGGGGCCACTCCTCCCGATCGGCGTACATGCGAAGTGTCATCCCCGTGCAGCTGCCGAGCGCCGATAGCAAGAAATCGTACGGCGTTGGACCAGCATCGTCGCCTCCCACCTCTTCGGGCTCATCCCCCGTGAGATCATGCCGCCCCGCCTGAATCGCAGTGCGATACGCCTCCCCGGTTTGAGTCGTCACTTGCCCGTCTTCCGGGTCAGGGTCCGATTCAGTGCGATCCACGTACGTCCCGGCCCACGCTCCCAGCACGGTACCCACATGCTCGGCGTCGGCCCGATCGGTGAGCAGGTGGCTCGCGTCGTCGAGGGACATGAAGCTCTTTGGGTGCTTGGCGGCCTTGAAGATCCGCGCAGCGTTCTCCACACCGACGGTCTGGTCGATCGGAGAGTGGAAGATCAGCAGGGGCCGATCCAGAGTACGGATGGTCTCCTCCATCCGCGTGGCCGCCAGGTCGTCGAGAAACTGCTTCCGAATCGTAAAGGTGCGGCCGGCGAGGGTAATACGGGCCTCTCCCTGTGTCTGGATGTCATCGACGGCATCCTCAAGATGGCGGATTACGTGCTCGGGGTCGTAGGGCGCCCCAATCGTCGAGACCGCCTGAACACTGTCGATGCGGTGCGCGGCCTGTAACACAGCCGCCCCGCCCAGCGAATGCCCTACAAGAATCCGAGGCGACTCGTACTGATCGGCCAAGAAGTCGGCTGCCACGACCAGGTCGTCAACGTTGGACGAAAAGTTGGTATCCGCAAAGTCGCCCTCACTTTCCCCGAGCCCGGTGAAGTCGAACCGAAGCACCGCGATTCCCCGACGATTGAGGGTTCGGCTAATGGCGCCCACCGCCCGCAGGTCCTTCGAGCAGGTAAAACAGTGGGCGAAGAGGGCAAAGGCGCAGGGCGATTCGCCCTCCGGGATGTCGAGGCGCGCAGCGAGGGCATCCCCCTCTGGATTTTCGAAGTGGAGCTTCTTGGAGGCCATGAGCAAGGCAGCTGGAATGTGAGAGAGACGAGCAAAGGAGTCGAGCCAGACCTAGGTCGTCGGCGCGTTTTCAATTTCGAAGGTGAAGCGATTCGTTTCGGCGGGGGTTCCCCGCTCGAAGGTTCGCTCGACGAACGTGAGCGTGCCCGATCGATCCATCAGGATGACCGTGGAGGAGCGGGTCCCGTACGATTCGCCGTCGATGAACGGCGGAGAGAGCATCCGCTCGGCCTCTAGCCCCACACCGGTGTCCGGCAGGGCATCGTCCGGAGCCGGCTCGCGGTCGTTGAGGATGGCGAGGAGACGGTCCGGATCGACCTCGTTTTTGAGAACTGCCTCCATCCGGGCCGTTCCTCGCTGCACCTTCGGCCAGGGATCATCGAGTTGAGCGTTGCTCAGTCCATGAATGCCAGGCGGAACGGACCGGAATGAGCCGTCTCGATTTGAGAAGTAATGTGCCTCCGTCGGCGTCCCGACCAGTAGGTTGAATCCATTGTAGTCATCAGCCTGAGGCTCGAGTGCCCGCAGGTACGCCTCGGGAGACGGTTCGTCTGTCAGATACTCCGCCACCAGGTGTCCGCGCGACGGGGCGTTCTCGCGTCGCGGTCGCTGGTCGCGCACGTTGGTGACGGCCGCCCAGTGCCCCCGACGCGTGACGCCGGCCCACGTACCGCCGGCCTTCTGATCCCGTCCGGCCAGCACATGCGGTGCGTCATCCCAAAACGCGGGAGGAGAGGTCGGACGGTCGTAAAACTCATCCCGGTTGCCCGCAAACACAAACGGGTACTCCGGGTGCGCGTCCTGGGCGAACAGAATCAGGCACATAATCGGCAGCACAATTTGGAGATTCGTCCACACGCCCTGCCCCGCGTTACTCCTCACGGCCTGCTACGACTCTTGCCCCCGTTTCTCGATCGCGTAGAGGCGGGGCGGATCGGCAGTTTGATTGGAGAACCGATACGAGAGCACGAGGTAATCGTCTTCTGAGAGCGACGCCCCCCACGCCGCGACGGCCTCGGCTTCCGCTTCGCCGCCCTCGTGGCCCGGGTACGCGACGATCGTGATGACCCCGCCCGGACGCAGCAAATCCAGGCTCGCGGCGAGGGCCTGACGCGTCGTTGCCGGCTCTGTGGTTACCGAATGGTCTCCGCCCGGCAAATATCCGAGGTTGAACATAATCGCTCCCACCGCCCCGAGATCGTCCTCGTCCAGATGACTTGCCATCGTCTCGTGGCCGGCATGGACGAGGCGCAATCGGTCGGACGCCTCTGGTGCCCGGGACCGAATCCGCTCCCGAGTGGCCGTCAGGGC
>PXSY01000219.1 GCA_003023125.1 Bacteroidetes bacterium QH_10_64_19 | reverse complement strand
AGGCGCTGAACGATGTGTAAACGTGGTGCCCTGCCCACCAAAAAAGGGATGGCCCGGAGTGAGCCATCCCCTGAATGCTGACCGGAATGGGGCCAGTGGTCGAAAAATGGGTCCCGGCTAGGCCGAGACGATGGCGTCATAGTTCTCGTCCACCGCGTCCCAGTTCACGACGTTCCACCAGTTGTCGACGTAGGAGCCGCGCTCGTTCTGGTAGTTGAGATAGTAGGCGTGCTCCCACACGTCGACCCCGAGGATGGGCGTATGGCCCTCCAGCAGGGGATTGTCCTGGTTGGGGGTGCTGACGACCGAGAGGTCGCCGTTGGGCTGTGCCACAAGCCAGCCCCACCCGCTCCCAAACTGCCCGGTCGCGGTGTCGGCAAACTGCTCCTTGAAGTCCTCGAAGGAGCCGAAGTGGTCGTCGATGGCCGCGCCCAGGTCTCCGTTCGGGGTGCCGCCGCCGTCCGGCGACATGGTATTCCAAAAGAGGCGATGGTTGTAGAAGCCGCCGCCGTTCTGGCGCACTGGGGTCTGAATGTTGGTCGGGAGCGAGTCGAGGCCCGTGAGCAGCTCCTCGATCGAGCGCTCCTGGAGATCGTCGTGGCCCTCCAGGGCATTGTTCAGCTTTTGGGTGTACCCCGCGTGATGCTTTTCGTGATGGACCCGCATCGTCTGCTCGTCGATGTGCGGCTCCAAGGCGTCGTAGTTGTAGGGCAAATCGGGAAGCTCGAAAGCCATGGGTTGTTCGTGGGATTTGTGGGTAAATATTTCGAGACACTTCTCTGTGCTACCACTTCAGCCAACGACGCAGACCCGATTTTTGTTTTCGGTTCCTCGGAAGTTCTCCCCACGCTCACCAGGGGGATGATCTGACCTCTCCCCTTCCGGCTACGCTCTCACCTCCCATGCTCTCCACACGATTACCGAGCCGTGCAGAAATCCCCGAAGATGAAGCCTCTAGGTATGGACGTTTGGGAGTATGTGGGTACGGGAGCGAAAACGCCCATACGCCCACACTCCCACACTCAGCCCCGTTCCGCCAGAGCATTCTCGATCGGGGTCGGCGCACCCCATTTACGCAGTTCCTCACGCATCGGTATCTCCCACACTCTCCACCCCCACACTCTCCACGCCCACGCTCCGAGGGGTCGAAGCAGGCGGGAGAACATAGGCAGGCGGCGAATTGCCGAACAGTCTCAGGCATCAGTCCATCCCGAGGAGCATGCGCAGAAGCACCGCTCCGGCCCACAGAAAAAAGACTCCGTACACGAGCCCCGCGGCCCGCTTCCAGCGATGTGCGGGTTGCTCGTCGCCGCGCTGTTCGAGCAGGCGGCCGTAGGCCGTCAGTGCTCCGCCCGTGCCAAGCAGGGCCAGCCAGGCAGCGTTCCGGTAGAGGCCCGCGTACAGCATTCCGGCGAGCCCCAGAATGACGCCCGTGTACAGGGCCGCAATGGCCGACCAGTTGAGGGAGGCATCCGCGTCGTCGGCGGCAGACGTGCTCATGATCCGGTGGAAATGGCGCAGGGAACAGGCCGAGACAGCAGTGACGCTCTCACTCCGGGAACCGAACGACAAGTTTCCCGCGGTTTTCCCCGCGGTGCAAGTAGTCGACGGCGTCGAAGATGCTGTCGATTCCCGCAAAGTTCTGGTCGTCAACAAACACCTCAAGCGCGTCGTCCTGTTGCAGACGCATCAGCTTTTTCGTGTGGGCCGAGAAGTGCTCTCGGAAGTGGGGAAGAAAGACACCCCGGATGGAGGCGGACTTGGAAATCAGCGACGTGTAGATCCGCTCCCGGGAAATGGCTTCCGGGCCGTCTTGGTACTCGCTGATGTACCCGATGGACAGGAGTCGACCGTGGCGGGCCAGGGCCTCGACACAGGTGTCGAACAGAGCGCCCCCCACACTCTCATAGACCAGATCGATCCCGTCGTCGTACTCAGTGGCCAACACCTCCCTCACGTCTTCGGTCTCGTAGTTGATGGGCCGATCGCACCCAATCCGAGACAGGAGTTCCACCTTCTCGTCCGTGCTGCACGTCCCGATGACGTGATTGCCCGCAATCTTCGCCAATTGTACCGCGTAGTGACCCGTGCCCCCGGCGGCGGCCGTCACGAGCACGGTCTCGTCGTGGGCCATCTCTCCGACCTCTTCGAGGCCAATGGACGCGGTCAGTCCGCTGACGACAATGCTCAGGGCCTCGGGCGTGGCGTCGGGCACTTCGATGGCATTGCCGGCGCGCTCCACGTTGTATTCGCGGTATCCCCCGCCCAGCGTACTCGTAATGACGGCATCGCCCTCGGCAAGATGAGATACGCCCGTCCCCACGTCCACAACGACGCCCGCGGCCTCCACCCCCAAGTCGAGCGGCAACTCGGCGTCCGGCTCGTACCGCCCCGCCGTGATGTTCACGTCGGTCGCGTTGACCGCCGCGTACTTGTTTTTGATGACGACCTCGTTCGAGGCCGGCTCCGGAATGGGTTCCTCCACGACCTCCGCCGCTGCGCGAAAGTCCGCGGAGAACGAGGTGGCGACGAGCTTTTTGTAGGAGTCACTCATGGGGGAGAACGTTCGTTGTGAAAAGAAGCGTCAGTGCAATCAACACTTCTGTGGGAGAAAGTGGGGGACGTGATGCGTGAAGGGGCGAGGCGGATGGTCCCCAAGCGGTTCGCCATCCCAAATCACTCATCACGGATCGCTCACGACCGTCCGCTCCACCCCGTCCACGTCGAGCACAAAATCCGCGCCGAAGGCCGTCGACGGCGTCTGATAGCCGGGCGGCGCCGTCCCGTCGAGCACGCGCTCCAGCCCGTTCACCGCGGCGCGCGCCGTGAAGGTATACGCTTCCGGGCCGTGAAGCCGGACGGTCACAGGGGCGCCGCCCCCCTGTCGCGCCGAGGCCCAGGCCTCCGTCCGCCCCTGGCGGCGCTGTTTCGCGGACGGCCCGGCGCGCCCTCGCTCCACGAGCCGCTTCAGCAGTTGCTTGAGCGGGCGCCACGCGAGCAGGCCCTGTACGTACCGGCTCACCCGCAGCAGCGACTGGACGACGGGCGGAAGCGCCAGGTAGGCCGTGACGTTCGGCACATCGGTGGAGGTCCCGCTGGCCACAACACTTCCCTCCGGAATCGAGATCACGCTCCGACGCTGGTCGCCGAAGTCGACAGTGCGGCTCGTCCAGCCGGGCGGCACCTCCCGGAGGACACCCTCGCGCCGCACGAGCCCGCCCTGTCCCATTTGCTCGATCAGGGTCTTGAGGGTGCCCCGCGAGACGGTGCCCTCCGCGTACAGCGCAATCTCCAGGGCAGTCGCCGCCTCGGCCCGGTCCGCCACGAACCGGGACAGGCAGTCGCTGGGCACCACGTCAAACCCGATGCCAGGCAACAGCATGATCCCCGCGGCCTCCGCCTCGTCGCTCCGGGCCGCCAGGTCCCGGAAGACCTCGATCTCGCCCGTGAGGTCCAGGTAGTGCGTGCCGGTGTCCAGGCACGCCGTCACCATCGGCGGCCCCGTGTGGACGAACGGCCCCGCGCAGTGGAGCACGGCAGAGACGTCACTGATCACCTGTCGCAGCCGCCCCGGGGCCGAGAGGGGAGCAACGCGCACCGGACAGTCCAGCGCAGCCCCGATCGCGTCCAGTTGTTCGGCATCCCGGCCCGAAAGCACCGGTTGAAGGCCCCGGTCGACCGCCTCTCGGGCAATGAGGCGTCCGGTGTATCCGTAGGCGCCGTAGAGCAATACCGACATGGACGGTGCGAGGTGAGTATGGGAGAATACGGGAGAACCTACGGGGTCGCTTCCGGGGCGGATTTTGGGCAACTGCTCACGCAGTGCAAGATACCGGTCTGGGCGATGCGGGGTTGTGCTTTCGCCCCGAATTAGAAAAAGTGGGATCTCCGTCACGAGCGAGAGGGGATCGCCCCCTAGTGATGCCACAAACTCCATCGAGCTGTCGTGAAAGCGACGGGCCATTGCGTCGTCGTCCCGGGCGCGGAAGTAGGTCCGCATCGCATCGCCCCGCGGGGTCGTCTGAAAGCCCGGCTCGATCCAGAAGAATCCCTTCTCCCCCTTCCGGTTGTGGTCGTGCATCGGAAGCCCGTGGGCCGCGGCCGCCTCCACGAAGTCGTCGCGGAGGGGCTGCGTGCGAAACGTCCAGGGACGGTTGATGAGAAGCATTGCCCCCTCCCCCGCCGACATGCCGTGAAGGCTCGCGTGTAGCGCAAACGGCCCGTGCTCTCGCAGAAACGCGGACACGTGCTCGTTCTCGGGGCGCATCGCCGGAAATCCGTATTCCAGGTCGCGCCCCGGCTGCTCCCGCACCGCGTGCTGGAGATAAGCCTCCGCATCGGGCCACTCCTCCATCCAGGGACGGTTCCGGGCCTCCCCGTCCGGGTTTGTGTGAGGCACGATTACGAACCGGAAGCGCCGCAGCCACGGGGTGATTTGGTCGCGGTTCGCCAGGCCGTTGATGATGAAGGAACGGAGCGTTTCGGGTCCTACAGGCTCGTCGGCGTGATTGCCCGCAATGAGGCTTACGGGCACGGAGCCGGTCCCCAGCACCACGCCGTACAGCATGGCCCCGTCGTCGCTCGGTCCCAACTCGCGGAACGTCGCCACGTCCGGGTGGCGCTTGCACGCGTCCTCAATGGGTTGCCGGACCTTTCCGTGCGCGCGGAAGGTGGGGGCCTCGTCAACGAGACTTGTAAGGGCAGAGGGCATGGAACCGCGGATGACTCAACGCAGAGAACACGTTACTCTCCCATCCCCAGCAACCGACATCGGACTCGTTGCGGGGCCGCCGCTCGCCGCGAGGGACGCTGAGACGAAGAGCGGTTGACTTCCAGTTTTGAAAATTGTACAATAATGTTGAATGGCAGTTCATCGACATCCGAGCCACTCCTCGCGGTGTGTGCAGCGGGGGGGGATGCTCTGCCGCACAACACATGATCTTTCGAGTGAACTACCAGCAGCACCATGGCAGAGCGTGAAATCGGAACCGTCAAGTGGTTTAGCAACGAGAAGGGCTACGGATTCATCGTCGCCGAGGAGCGAGATGAGGATCTGTTCGTCCACCACAGCGAAATCGATACCGAGGGCTTTGCGAGTCTCGACGAGAACGACCGAGTAGAATTTTCGGTCGGTCACACCGACAAGGGACCCAACGCCCAGGAGGTCAAGGTTATCGGTTAATCCGCCGTCCCCCATATCTTACAACGGAACGCCTCATCCCACACGGGATGGGGCGTTTTTTGTTGGGGAGCAGTCAGGGCGCAAATCCGCTGACCCGCAGGAGCCGGTCGGTATTCCGACGATTGTCCCGGTAATAAACGAAAGCGGTATAGGTGCTTCTCGCACGGGCCTGCTGGGATTGCTTCTGCTTCGCAAAGGCCGGATCGGACGTCGAGTAGAAATACTGGTGACGTCCTTGCTTGAGCAATACGGTTCCCTCGTACTGCTCCCGCGCCGGGCTCCACTCCATCGTCGTGCCGCGCGCCGGGTCCATGCCGCTGAAGCTGCCCGCGACCGTAAACGGACGGCTGTACGACTGCGCGTCCGACGGCACGAAGGCGAACCTCGTTTCCACGTACTCGGCCCGCACGGACGGATCGACGCGATCGGAAAGGGCCCCACGCACGACCGTCTGGCCGTTGGCGGTCAGCCCCGAGGCGGTCCCCTCAAATCGAGCGTAGTCGGCGTCCAGCATTACCCGAAAAGGCGTCTGCGACCGATCCACCCGTGCAATCTGCGAGGTTGAGCGGAGCGTACTGAGGTCCAGCGCGTACTCAGTCATAGAGGGGGCGTAGGCACGATCCCGTGCCAGCTCGAATTCTAGCTCGGGTTGTCGCACCAGTAGCGGACGCTCCTCGCAGCGCGTGTCGGTAAGCCGACCATTCCGTACGAAGCAGGCCGTATGGCCGAACGGATCGCCCTGAATCTCGGCCGGAGGCCGAAACCGGGCGATCGGACGGAGCGACGGCTGACGCTGCCCCGGGACTGCAATCGATTCCCCCTGCAGCTTGAGCCCCCCCGTTTCTTCCGCCACGAAGAAGGGCTGCTCCAGCAACACCGAGTCGCGTCGACCGCGCTCGGTCACGCGCAAGACATAGTTTCCACTGATCCGGAAGCGGATATCGTCGTTCGGGAAGCGGTACTGGTAATGCACGTACGAGACCTCCGTCCCTCGGGACGACTGATAGTTAACGAGCCGATCGTTCTGGAACGACTCCAGAGCTTGGCTCGGCGAGAGATCCCGCTTCCAGGTCCGGTCCGCGTGCTCGAAGTAGACGGAGAGCGGACGGCCCTGCAGTTCCATCAGATCGAACTCAAGGGTCAGCGCCTCGTCGCTGTTGAGCGTGATTACGGGAAGGCTCCGTTCGTCGTCGCCCCGATACAGTTGGACAGTGCGGATGGACGGGGCCGACGGCGCAAACTCCGGCTGAACCGTGACCGGATCTGAGGAGGACGTGTGTTCATCGGCCTGCTCCGTCGACGTGCACCCGGCCAGCAGGCCCACGAGCGCGACGCAGAGGAAGACAGCGACGAGGCAGCGACGAATCAGCGACATGCGGCAAGACACGCGGACGCGACGAATCATGGACGGGCGCTAGGCCCTGAGAACCTGTTTGGCGGACTGTCTAACGGCCTGTGACTTCGTGGATCTCGTGCAGAACGG
>PXSY01000218.1 GCA_003023125.1 Bacteroidetes bacterium QH_10_64_19 | reverse complement strand
GGGGGCCGACGTGCCGCTTCGCGATCTGGAGGCCCTCCGGTCGGGCCGGGCCGTCGCGGCAGACCTCACAGCGCAGGCCTGGCGCGACGCCCTGCACCTGGACGTCTCGCCTCAGACCGCCGGGCAGGCCGCACAGGCGCTGTTCGCCACCCATCGCGACCACATGTTCACGCTATTCGAATACTTTCAGACCGACAAGGTGGGCCACGACCGCGGCGACCTCACGCCGGCCGTCGTCCTGGAGCGACTCGACGCCTTTTTTGGGCGGCTGCTCGACCTCCTGGACCCGACGCAGGACACGCTCGTCGTCACGAGCGACCACGGCAACCTCGAGGACACGACCCACACGCAGCACACCCGGCACCCGGTGCCGCTGTTCGTCTACGGCTGGGCCGCACCCCACTTCACCGAGGCCCACGATCTGACGGACGTCACACCCGCCATCGTGGAGGCCCTCCGCGCGAGTGTTGAGAACCAGTAATCCACAGTCATGGCGCCTCCGCGGTAATCTCATTTACGAGGCGGTCGGCCCCGTACACGGTCCGGAGCGCTTCCAGAATGCCCCGCCCGTCCACCGCCACCGCCCGGGCCCCTCGCGTGCGGTAGAGGTACTGGTTGGGGAGCGCCTCCATGTTGCTGTCGAAGATGACCCCCACCACCTCAAGATCTTCGTTCAGGAGTGGCGACCCCGAGCTTCCGCCCGAGATGTCCACAGTCGAGACGAGATTGAGGGGCGTGCCGAGATCAAGGGCGTCGGTCGCCGTAATCCACTGCGGGGGCAGCGACCAGGCTTCTTCGTTGTGCGAGAAGTAACGGTCGTACAGCCCGTAGAAATTCGTGAACGGCGGCGCCACGGTCCCATTGTAGCGGTAGGACTGCACGCGTCCGTCCGAGAGGCGAAGCGACCCGTTGGCGTCCGGGGGAAACCGGGGACCGTAGACGGACAGCCGGGCCTGCGAGAGCCGCGCATTGAGGGTCTGCTCGGTTTGCCGGATGTCCTGCATCTGGCGGGTCGTGTTGAGGTACATGGGCGCCAGCGCCTCAATGACCGGCACTGACGGATCGTCGCTCTTGCGGTAGCCCTCATCGAGCAGCGTGAGGAAGGCCGTCGAGTCCATCAGTGCGCTCTGCTCTACAAGCCGAGTCGCCAGCTCATCCGGCGACCGCGACTTGAAAAGCCGCTGGACAGTCGGGTGATCGCGCCCGTAGGCCGCCTGGATTTCCTCGAACTGCGCGACGAGAACCTTTTGTTCGAGCCCCGGCGGCCAGTCGGCCACCTTTTCGGCGTCCGTGCGGATGCCCTGAATCCGATCGGGTGGAGCCCCACGCGTACGGAGAAAGTCATAGTAGTAGCCGTGGAGCGCCCGCACCAGAATCCGCGACCCGAGTTTCAGGTTGGAGAAGGTGACGAAGGCACTCGCTTTGTCCGCCATGACCTCTTTGGAGCGCTGAAGTCCCTCAATTTCGTTCACAATCGTGCCGTATCGCTGGCGGAGCGAGTCGACGGCCCGGATGGAGTCCTGAAGCGCCTGCACAGCTGCGCCCCGGCGCGCCAGCAGGTACGGGTCGCGGAGCCCCCGGAGCTGGCCCTCTTGCCCTTTCACCGTGTTCTGGATCGAGAAGTAGGTGTTGCGGAGGTCGTACTGCTCGGCCGAGTCGGGATGGGCGCGGATGTACTCCTCCATGGCCTCGCTCCGCGTCCGGAGGGTCTGCAGCCGATCAGGGAGCTGATGGTCTCGCTTATACTCGAACTGCGAGACCATTCCGTAGCGGTTCGTGGACTGCGGATGTCCCACCGCGAAGACGGGATCCTTGGGCTGCGCCCCGTCGGGGTCCCAGGAGAAATGATGCTCCGGCTCCACGGGCGTCCCGGCCGGGGTATACGCCCGAAAGAACGCCACGTCCAGCGCAAAGCGGGGATACGTAAAGTTGTCCGTGCTGCCCCCGAAGTAGCCGAGTTGAAGCTCGGGCACCATCACGAGGCGGACGTCCTCGTACCGGCGGTACGTGCGGGCCGTGTACCGGGCCCCCTGGTACGTCTCTCGGATTTCTACCCGAAGCGTACTGTCTCGGTCGCTCGCCTCGGCCGACAGCTTCTCCTGAAGCGTCTCGACGCGCCGCTGTCGGGCCTGCGCCCCGGCCTTCCGGCCCTGGCGGAGGCCGCCAAAAACCTGGTCGGTCACGTTCTCCGTCTCGACAAGCTGATCGACGTACAGGTCCGGTGCCCGGCGCTCGTCACTCCGCTCGGCGGCGTAGAATCCGTTCTCCAGGAGGGCCTCCCCCGTCCGGCTCACGTCGGTCACGTACTCCCGGGCGCAGTGATGATTGGTCATGACGAGGCCCTGCGACGACACGAAGGACGCCGAGCATCCGTCCCCAAACTGCAGGGCGCCCCGCTGGGCCTGAGTGAGCCACTCCTCGTCGGGCGCGAAGCCATAGGTGTCCTGAAAATAATCGCGGGGCAGATGCTCGAAGGTCCACATCCGACCGCGGTCGAACCGCTGGGCCTGCACCGTGTCGTAGGCCGACGGAATCGCAACGGCCTCGGCGGACGCCTCTTCCAGCGTATCCTCCGCCGGCGCCGGTGCGTCCGGCCGATCTACGACGGGCACCGACACGGTTTCGCTCCCCCCGCATCCCACAAGCAGCCCCGTGCCAAGCAGCAGAACGACGACAAGACTCCGGATCGGAATGCGCATGCGGACGAACTCGGTAACGACTGATGAGGGATCGATACAAAACAAACGAGGGTCCTACTGGCGTTGCCCGGAGCGGCTCACGGTGTCGCCGAAGAGCTCGTCGACCAGTCCCTCCGCGTCGTAGACTGCCTGTAGGCTCTGGCGCAGGCCCCGGAGATCGACCCCGACGGTTCGCATCCGCCGGGGCAGAAAGAGGTACTCCCCCGCCACCCCTTGCACGTTGGTGCCCACGGACACGCCGACGATCTCCAGGTATTTGTTGAGGAGCGGCGCGCCGTTCGTCTGCACCGCCGGGTCCGTCGACACCGCCAGGTTGAGCGGCACCGAGCGGTCCAGGTCGGTCGACGAGCGGCGCCAGCGCGCGGGCAGGGCCCACGCCGAGTCGCCCTCGACGGACTGACTCTGGCCGTACAGCCCGTAGAGCGTGGTGAAGGGCGGGGCCATCGTTCCGTTGTACGGATACCCGAGCGCACGTCCGTCCGTCAGTCGCAAGACGCGGTCCCCGCCTCCCCGCACCGGGGTCGGATCGACCGTCCGCCGGACTCGAGCGAGACGGGCAGTCAGGCGGCGCTCCGTGCGCATGAGACGATCCCATTCGTCGTAGAACGAGCGCACCCGGGGCCCAATCACGTCGGCCACGGCCGCCGCGGGGTCGTCGGGCGGCACGATCCGCGCTCCGTCCGGCGCGTAGTCTGGATCTGCCAGCACGGACGCGTCGACAATCGAGGCGGCGCGCTCGCCCGGAGACTGGCCGTTCAGGAGACGACGCACCGCGGCCGAGTCCGACTGCAGATGCTCCTGCACGCGCCGCAACCGATCGGCCAGCAGGGCCGTTTCCACGGCAGGTGGGCGGGCCGCGTCGCCGGCAGGTTGCAAGGCGCTCGTTCCGTCAGTGGTGTCTTCCCGAAACGCCCGCACCAGGCGTTGGAACGTTCGGGATCCGTACGCTCGCGCCTCAAACATTCCGAACGCCCGGTGTGCGGACGCAAGACGCCGCTTCGATTCTTGAAGGGCCGCCAGGCTGTCCAGCACGCCGCCGTACCGACGCCGGAGGGTGGAATCGCGGCGAAGAATATCGCGGAGCCGCTGGTCTCGCCGCTGCAGCCGGGTTGTGATGGAGTCGTGCCGCAGCACCTCCAGGCGTGTCTGAGTCTTTTTTCGAGCCCGCTCGCCTGCCTGGAGCGCAGCGCTCAGAAGTCTCCGATCCCCATCAATCGTGTCA
>PXSY01000217.1 GCA_003023125.1 Bacteroidetes bacterium QH_10_64_19 | reverse complement strand
CTTTCCTACGGAATTTGACCGGCTCGGGACCCGATTCGATAACGCCGCCAAACTCCATGAGGCCGGAGTGTCGGTTGTCCTGTCCACATTCGATACGCACAATGCCCGCAACCTGCGGCTGGAGGCCGGCCACGCCGTGCGCCATGGGCTAGACCGGGACGCCGCGCTCCGCGCCGTTACCCTCGCCCCGGCCCAAATGCTGGGCATCGATGACAGCCACGGCTCCCTGACCCCCGGAAAAGCGGCCAACGTCGTCGTGTGGTCGGGCCTGGGGGCGACAATCGATCGGCGTGTCTTGACGGGGTCGGCCCGAGTCACTCGGTCCGGGTAACCGACCACTCCGCAAGGAGACGCGTGTGGGGATCGAGGGTAAGCCCGGAGGGCGCCTCCGCACAGTCCATGCGGGCTGTGTGCTCGCGATCGCGGAGCGTGACCGTCGTGGTCCTGCTTTCGTCCGACGGGGCAATCTCCACCGGCACCCGAAAGGGCGGTGCGTCCTGCGTCTGGCGCATCGTCACGACACACTCCTCGGTTGCAGCGTCGTGGTACCACGTTGCCTTAATGGCCGGATGCCCGGGGCGCCGGGTCCACTGGCTGAAGAACCACTCCAGATCCCGCCCCGAGACGTCCTCCATCACGCGTCGGAAGTCAGCAGTGCTTGCGTTCTGGTGCCGGTAGCGATCGTAGTAGGCCTGAAGGCCGTCCCAGAACGTGTCGGTGCCCACCTCCTGCCGCAGCATGTGCAGCACCCAGGCTCCCTTCCGATAAGGATTCGTGTTGAGAAGCTCATTGGGGTCCGCAAACGTGGTGTCGACGAGCGGTGTGCTCGGATTCTGGTCGTAGAATTGCACGACGGCCTGCCGGGCACCCCGCATGTACTCCGCGAGCCGCTCCGACCCCTGCACGTGCTCCAGGTAGAGGCCCGTGAGGTACGTCGCAAAGCCTTCGCTGAGCCAGAGGTGCGGCCAGTCCGCCTCCGTCACGGTATTGCCGAACCACTGGTGCGCAATCTCGTGGGCGAGAAGCGGCGTGTCGTCGTCGCCATCCGCCACGGACTCCTCGCTGTAAAAGATGGCCGCCGCATTCTCCATGCCGCCGTAGCGGGTGGCCGACTGCACGTTGGCGAGCTTCTCGTAGGGGTACGGGCCTACGTTTTCTTCGAAGAAGCGAAGGATGGGCGGCGCCTGGCCGAGATCTTTGAAGCCGGGCTCCCGGTCCTCCGGGTAGACCCAGCTCTGCACCGGCACGCCGTCGATCGTCGCCACCGTATCGACCGCAAAGTCGGCCGCCCCAATGATCATTACCTTCGGGGGGAGCGGCACGTCGGAGCGCCAGTGCGAGAGGCGCAGGTTCCCGACCGTCGAGTCCGCGACCAGCGTCCCGTTGCTCACGACCTCGTACTCGGCCGGGACCCGCACACGGAAGTCGACCGTGGCCTTGTCGGAGAGGTGATCCACAACGGGCAGCCAGTGGCGGGCCCGATTCGGCCAGTTGTCTCCGAAATAGGTGCGGTCCCCGTGCCGATTCGTCCCGATGATGAGTCCGTCGGTGGGCGTGCCGGCGTAGCGGATCCGGAACGCGTACTCCTGCCCCGCCGCCAGCGCCCTGTCTGGCCGAATCCGAAGGAGGTCATTGGACTGGGCGTAGGGGACCGCCTCGCCCCCCGCCGAGACCGCCCCCACCCGCATGCCGGCGTCGCCTGCGCCCTCCGGAGGGCCGATGAGGTCGAGCCGCACGGCGGACAGCGTATCGGTGGTCACGCGGAGACGCACCGTGGCCTCGCCTTCAATCCGATCCGTGGTGTCGGAGAGCGTGAGGGCAAAGTCGTAGTCCTGCACGTCGATCCCAGGCTGCGGTGTCGCCGCGGGGCCGGGGGCCGGCTGCCCGATCGCTACGCCCATGCAAAGAGGGAGGCTTCCCCCGAGTCCCAGCAGGAGCAGTCGCCACGAGACCGAAAGTCGAGTGTCCATGGTTCAGCGGCTGCAGCGAGGCAAAAAACCGTGAGAAGCTCCGTCTGCTCTTATACGGATTTCAGACTGCCAATACCCGCCCCGTACCATGCACAGCACAATCCCGACCGCCCCAGTCGGGTCCTGCCGGTGCCGGGCTGTCCGCCTACCCTTCGGTCTCAACGGTGATCTCTCGCGTGGTGTCGTTAAACGGCCCCGGCACGACGTTGCCGTCGCTCCCGATGAGCTGGAGGTTCACTTCGTAGGTGCCGGAGTCGAGGCCCGTGACGAAGGCGGGGGTCCACTCCATAAGCGTGATCGAGGCGACCTCGCTGCCCTGCTCGTCGGTGATGGTGTAGCGCGCTTTGTAGCCGTCCTCGCCCAGCTCTACGTTGTGCAGGTAAAAGTCGAGCATAATCCGCTCGGCCCCTGCGCCGCTGTAGGTACCCTTCGGACGGCTGTAAATGAGGGCCGGCTCCATCGAGCCGAGCATAAACTCCCCGGATTCTTCCTCGACATAGAAATTGACCAGGTCGTACGCGTCCCTGCCCTTTACGCTCTCGTGATAGGAGCGGCTGGGGAACGCCACGAGGGTGTGGGGGCCCGGGTCCAGCATGCCGAGATCGAAGGGCTCGCCGGCCTCGTAGTTCGCCATATACGGCTGGTTATCAACGATAACGTGAAAGTGCTGGCCGTTACTGGAGTTCGCGATCGCGTCGGCCCGCTCCGTTTCCGTCTGAACGCCCGTCTCGAAATTGTCGGCCTCGATGGACACGTCCACCCCGGCACTATCGACGACGGCACTATCGTCGGGGGCTGTGACCTGAGCGGCCGCCCCGTCGATGGCGGGCGAGCGGTCGCCCGTCTGGATCTGAACGCTACCGTCCCCCCCTCCGCCGCCACAGGCAGCGAGGACGAGCGCGAATGCACACAGAACGGCGGCGGAAGCAGTACGGAGGCGCATAGAATCGAGCATAGTGGGACGGCGTGGGATGGGTGATTGAACGCGGATGACGGGGATACGCAGACTTCCCCTGAGTGTGCCTAAGAGGATAGGCAGTAGCGGGACGCGTGTCAACGACTCCCGTGCGGCTTCAAGACGCCTTCCACTCCGAAACGGAGAAGGACTTCCCCCTTCCAGTGTCGCGGGAGCGGGAAGACCCTCAGCCTTCAAGTCGAGTGCCCTGGGACTCGGATGACGCCATCAGAAGCTGTTTGGCGGACGTTCTGCGGCCCTCTCGGGGACTACTCGGTCGCTCCCAGCGCTGCGACTTCGCGGATCTCGTGCGAAACTCTTCTCATCTCCCGACCCTCCGGCACACTACGTCGGGAGGCCCCACCACGCCCCAAAGACGAGAAGGCCGCCGAAGAGGGCGCTCGCGACGGCGTGCAGCCGCAGGCGGTCAAGCAGGTGGTGATGCGCATCAAAGAACGTGTCGGACGGGCTCGGGTTTGTAAGGCCAGCAGCTTCCGAGATTTCTCCACCGATCTCGCAGCGCGGAAGAAAGTCGAGCGCTACGTGCAGGAAGATGCCGGTGGCGAGGCCAAAGACGGAGGCGTGAACCGCGTCGCCGCTGGGGGGCGAGAGCAGCCCCACGGGCACCGCCGCGGCCGCCACGGCCGCCGCCGGCAGCAGCAGCACCGACGTAGGCTGCCCGGAGCGGGCCAGTCGTCGGGCGGCGGCATAGCCGGCCGGGGCCTTATGGGACACAATGGCGAGGCCGAGGGCGGGCCCGAGCGCCGGCATGGTCGCGTAGACCGCCCCGATCACCAGGCCTGCGGCCAGGGAGTGCGCCGTCAGTTCCAGCGTCGTCGCGTCGAAGGGGAGGTGCAGATGGGCGAGTTGATGCTGGGCGGCGTGAAGCACGAAGCCGAGAAGAATGCCGCCCGCGATGCCGAATCCCCCGACGGCCGCGTGATGGCCGATGGCACTCGGAATGAGAAAGGCGCCGGTGCTGGCAATCATCGCCCCACTCG
>PXSY01000216.1 GCA_003023125.1 Bacteroidetes bacterium QH_10_64_19 | reverse complement strand
CGCCCTGCAGGTCTCCGCCCCGTACCGCCCTGTCGCCTCGTCGGCCCTCGTCGTTCCGGTGACGGCCCCGGCCCGGACCTCGGCACTCCGCGTGTCGCTGGTAACGCCGGCCGGCCGCCGGGTGCGCCACGTCGAACGGGTCGGCCACCCCGGCCCCAATCGGATTGCCGTAGACCCCGAGGGCCTCTCGCCCGGGCTGTACCGGTTTGAGGTTCACACCGACGCCGGCCACCGCGCCGCTGGCCACGTCACGATCACTGAGTAACTCTCCCGATGCCTCGCATGGATTTTTCGTTCGGCTATTCTCCCTGGCTGCTGCTCCTTTCGGTGGTGGTGGCAGGGGGACTGACGTACTGGACCTACCGGTCGACCGTCCCGTCCCTCCCCGCGGGATGGCGGGGCGTGCTCGGGGGGCTTCGGTTTCTGGCCCTCGCCCTCATTTGCTTTTTGCTCTTCAAGCCGGTGATACAGCAGATTCAGTCGTCCGAACGGCCGCCCGAGTTGGCCGTGCTGGTGGACGACACCGAGAGCATGCAGGTGGTGACCGCGGGAACCGAGTCGCCGAGCGCTGAGGCGGCCCGCGATTCAGTACAGGCACTGCTGAAGACGCTGGAGGACGACGAAGTGCCAGGGACGGCCCGGTTCTTTGGGGTTGGAGAGGCCCTCCGCGCCCTGTCCGGATCTATTGAGGACTCCCTGCGATTCGACGGGGCTCGCACTGACCTGGCGAGCGCCCTCCAGGCCGTGCCCGAGGAGCTGCAGGACACCAACTTAAAAGGCCTCGTCCTCATCTCCGACGGGCAGTACAACACGGGCCGCAACCCGCTGCGCGTCGCGGACCGATCGCCGGTTCCCATCCACACCGTCACGGTGGGCGATACCACCCGGCAGCGCGACCTTCGCCTCCAGAGCGTGACCACAAATGATCGGGCCTACCTGGACTCAGAGGTGCCCGTGCGGGCCGCCCTCACCACGACCGAGGGCCGGGGCGAGTCGGTAATGGTCACCCTCGAGCAGGACGGCCGGGCGCTGGATCAACGTGAGGTGCGACTGCCCGCAGGCACCGGCGAGGTATCGGTGGACCTCTCGTTTACCCCCGAAACGGCTGGGCTCCAGCGGCTAACAGTCCGCGCCACGGAACTGTCGGGTGAGGTCACGACCCGCAACAACTCGCAGACGGTGTCCCTGCGCGTCCTCGAAAGCAGGCGACAGGTCCTCCTGCTGGGCGCCGCGCCCTCCCCCAACCTCACCGCCCTCCGCCGCGTCTACGAGCGCAACGCCGACACGGAGGTGACCGCCCGCGTGCCCCCCCCGAACGGCTCGTTTCTCAACGGCCCCCTGCCCGACAGTCTCTCGTCGTTCGACGTGGTGGTGTGCGCCGGCTTTCCCAGTGCTCCGGTGCCCGAGGAGGTAGTGGAGCGCGTCGCGACCGTGATTGACGACGGCATGCCCGCCCTGTTTTTCCTCGATCGGCAGACGGACCTCGCGGCCTGGCGCGACCACTTCGCGTCCGCCCTGCCCGCCGCCCCCGAATCTGGAACCACGACGTTCGCCGAGGCGCCGTTCACCGTCGTCGATGGCGAACAGCGGCACCCGCTCTTCCGGATCGACGACGCCGAGGTGTCCCTGTTCGACCGCCTCCCGCCCCTCCGAAGCACTACGATCCGCTGGACGCCGTCGCCCGACGCCCAGGTCCTGGCCACAGGGGGCACACAGGCCGACGCCGATCCGCTTCTGGTCGTGCGGCGCCGGGCGGGCCAGCGCACGGCCGCACTGCTCGGTATCGGGGTGTGGCGCTGGGCGCTCTTGCCGTCGGAGCTCGACGCCGCCGATCCCCTGTGGCCCGGCCTGGCCGGCAACCTGTTGCGCTGGGCCAGCACGCAGGACGACGATTCGCCCGTCCGGGTGCGTCCAGTGGCCCCCACTTTCGACGGAGGCGAGCCGGTCTCGTTTACCGGACAGACCTACGACGAAAGCATGCAACCGGTCTCGGACGCCACCGTGGACGTGACGGTGCGAGACTCGACCGGCACGGAGTACCCCTACACGATGGATCCGGTGGGGCAGGGCCGCTACACGCTCGACGTGGGCACGCTGCCGGAGGGCACTTACCGCTACGAGGCCACCGCACAGCTGGGCAACAACACGCTGGGCACGGACCAGGGACAGTTCTCCGTGGCCCCCCTCCGACTCGAATACCAGGACCCACGCGCCGACCCGGTGCTCATGCGTCAGATCGCCGCCCGATCGGGCGGTACCGCCTACACTTCTCAGACCCTCAACCAGTTGCCCGACGACCTGGAGCGTCAGTCGTCGTATTCAAGCGACGTCGTGCAGCAAACGTCCGAGGCGGAGTTGTGGCGCACCTCACTGTTTCTACTTCTCATCCTCCTTCTGTTGGCCGGGGAGTGGACCCTGCGCAAGTACCTGGGCCTTACCTGACGGCGGACCGATGCGAATCTCTGGACCCTCCGACTCATTACAGTAACCCCGGTGATCTCGTTCTTGATTTGTCGTTTTTGCCGGAGCGTTGGTTATTTCGAATGAGTCTTTGGGCTCCGCATGCACTCCCCCGTTCCTCCCGAAACCCCCTCTCGTCTCCCCGCCCCCATCACAGACATCGCGGGCGACACGCAGTCTCTCGCCCAGATCCTCGTTGGCGTGCGGCGGCACCTCCACAAACATCCGGAGGTCGGGATGAACGAGCACGACACGGCGCGCTTCATTCGGGAGACGCTGGAAGGATTCGGGCTGGACGTGCACGGGCCAGTGGCCGGCACTGGTTTGTACGTCGACATTGAGGGCAAGGGGACGGGCGGCATGGTCGGGTATCGGGCCGACATCGACGCGCTCCCGACCCAGGACCAGAAGCGGGTCCCGTACCGATCGCAGACGCCCGACGTGGCCCACCTGTGTGGCCACGACGCCCACACGGCCATCGGCATCGGGGTGGCACTAGTGCTGCAGGCGAACCGGGCCGACCTTCCGGGCCGGGCGCGCGTGTTCTTTCAGCCCAACGAGGAAGGCCTGCCGAGCGGCGCTCCGCTCATGATTCGGGCCGGCATCCTGGAGGGCCTTGATGCGGTGTACGCGGTGCACGTGGACCCGACGCTCGACGTAGGCCGGTACGGCCTCATCAAAGGCCCTGCGACCGCGTCCTCCGACCGGTTCGAGGTAAAAGTCCGACAGGAAGGCACTGGGCACTCAGCGCGTCCCCACGAGGGCGTAGACACGGTCTGGATCGCCTCTCAGCTGATGGATCAGTTTTACCAGGCGGCCGGCCGGGTCACCGATGCCCGCGACGCATGCGTGCTCACTGTCACGATGCTCGACGGCAGCGAGGCCCACAATGTCATTCCGGAACAGGCCTCACTGGGCGGCACCCTTCGGACGGTCTCCACGGACGATCGGGAGACGGTGCGATCGTACATGCGCCAGGCGGTGGAGCGACTGGCCGACCTGCACGGGGCCCACATCGAGTTGAACTTCGAAGATGGCTCGCCTCCCGTCATCAACGACGCGGCGGCCATCGATAACGTTGAGGCCACAATCCGGGACGCCTTCGGTGATCAGGCCATCCACCACATCGAACGGTCGAGCATGGGCGGCGAGGACTTTGCCCATTATCTGGAGCACGTCCCCGGCGCGTTCATCCGGGTCGGGACGGCCTCGGGTCCGGAGACGAGCTATCCCCTGCACCATCACCGGTTCGACATCGACGAAACCCCGCTCGCCCCAACAGCCCGACTCATGGCCCGCACGCTCATGAACCACCTCGGTCAGAGGCGCGGCGACAACGGCGAAGCGTCCGACCCGAAACTCGCGGTCTCGGGCGACGGGACGAGCGACCCGCAAACGTAGTATGGAAAATGTCGGCAGGACCAATAAGATTTATTCTCTTTAGTAGGTTCGATATGTCAAATATTGCAACGTTAAAACGTTGAACATTACGCGTTT
>PXSY01000215.1 GCA_003023125.1 Bacteroidetes bacterium QH_10_64_19 | reverse complement strand
GGTTCGTTCTTGAGGCGCAAGTTGGCCACCCCCGCAATCGCGTCGGAGCCGTACTGTGAAGAGGCCCCATCCCTTAGCACCTCGACCCGCTTGATCGCATTGGACGGAATGGCGTTGAGATCAATGGGACTTGATCCGCCCGAAACACCGGACCCGAGCCGGTTCACAAGCGCCGACTTGTGGCGGCGCTTATTGTTGATCAAAACAAGCGTCTGGTCCGGACTCAGGCCGCGAAGCGTAAAGGAGCGGAGTGCGTCCATTCCGTCGGAGAGCGTGTTCTGCGGGAAGTTGACTGACGGCGCACTCTGCTGGAGAATCCGCGCCGTCTCAAATGCTCCCGACGTCTGGATTTCGTCCGTTCCGTATACATCGACGGGCACGGCCATGTCCTCGGCGGCCACGTCCTGTGCTCGTGAGCCGACCGTTACAGTTAAACCCTCTCCTTGCAGCGGTGCTCGCTCAAGAACAAAGGTTCGAGTGACCTCCTCTCCGGGCTCGAGGGTGATCTCTTCTTCGATCGGCTCATAGCCGACAAACGTCACGCGGAGGGGGGACGTCCCCGGTTCAATGCCCGTGATGCTGTAGGACCCATCGGCGCCCGCTGCCGTGCCATAATCGGAATCCACGAGGACGACATTGGCCCCCGGAAGAGGGGACCCATCCGGGTCTTCAACGCTCCCGTCCAGCATTGCGGCCTGCTGGGCGAACGTCGGCCCTGCGGCAAAAAGGATCCACAAGAAACCGGCCAGAAAAAGACTCGGGAGGTAGCGTAACGTCATGGGTGGGGGAGTTGGCTTCGAGAGGGATAGACGATGTCGCCTGCAGCAAGCTTTGGCGGGGAGGGAGGCTTGCCGTCGAAAGGAGATTTTCTATACTAAGCCTGGGAGCGGTTACTGTCAAGGTTTCCGGAACCGCTTCCGTCGGAGATCTGAGCCCTGACGGCCTGAATCGTGTAATGTCGGCGCAACGAGAACGCGTGTCCGCATTCGACTACGCCCGTCGAGAGACCTGCGAATTTCGTCGCGCTCATCAATGTTCTGCTCCTCCCTAGGAAATCGACTCCGTGCTGCGGCCCGCGACGCCCGCACGCCGACGGTGGCACTGCTCCGTCAGTTTCTGCTCGGCTCTCTGACCGCCCCCGACCGCGCAGGCACTCGTCACACGCTGCTGGCCGTATGCCCCAACTCCGAAGCCGTGGCCCGCGCGGCTCTGGGTGCGGCCCAGGAGGCGCGCACGCCGCTCCTCTATGCCGCTACCCTGAATCAGGTGGACCGCGACGGCGGCTACACCGGCTGGACGCCCCACGACCTTGCTTCGTTCGTCGAGGCGGACGTCGAACGGCAATCCGTGGACGTGCCCGTGTTTCTAGGTCTGGACCACGGCGGTCCCTGGGCCAAGGATGCCCACTCCATGAACGACCTCAACACCGACCCCGCAATGACCGCGGCAAAACGCTCCGTAGCGGCGTGCGTAACGGCAGGGTACGACCTGCTCCATCTCGATCCCGCCGCCGGTCCGCCCGACGCGTCCGACGACCCTCTCCCCCTCGACGTCCTCGTGGACCGGACGGTCACGCTCCTGCAGCACGCCGAGAGCGTGCGGCAGGCTGAGAAAAAGCCGCCCGTCGCCTACGAGGTGGGGACCGACCAGCCCCGCGGCGGGCTGGCGAGCGAGGAGCGGATTCGTGCGTTTCTGCGTCGCCTCCGGTCGACTCTCGACGCCCGCGACCTTCCGCGTCCCTCATTCGTCGTCGGCGATCTCGGTACCCCCCCCGATTCCTGACGCTTCGACGCGGATCGGGCCCGGCGACTCGTGGCCGCCGCGTCCGACGAGATGAACGCCCTGATGAAGGGCCATTACACCGACGACGTGGACACACCGTCGGCCTATCCCCTGAGCGGCGTGGGCGGGGCCAACGTGGGGCCGGGCCTCTCCGCGGTGGAGGCCCGGGCGGTGCGGGACCTCGAGGCCCTGGAGGCTCAACTCGGGAACGACTCCGGCATGATCGAGACGCTGCGGGCGGCCGTGGTGGAAAGTGAGCGCTGGCGGAAGTGGCTCCGTCCCGAGGAGCAGGGGCACGCGTTCGAGGATCTCCCCGAGGATCGGCAGCGCTGGCTCATCAACACGGGCAGCCGCTACGTGTGGACCGACTCAGACGTTCAGGAAGCGCGCGCTCGCCTCTACGAGCACGTCGCTCCCTACCGCGACGCCGAGGCGTACGTCCTGTGGCGCCTGAAGACGGCCATCCTCCACTACATGCATGCCTTCAATCTCGTCGGCCTCACCGACCGCCTTGCAGCTCATCTTTCAGATGACGGCTCCCCGTAGCGGGCAGTGCGTAGTGCATATTGCGTAATGCGTATTGCGTAGCGCATAGCGGCGGAAGGTCCCGAACGAATGTTACTTCCCCTCGACCTGTCCAACGTCCACACTTCCCGCCACGCCCAGACGCCCATACGCAAACACGCCCGTACGCACTCACCGCTTCATCGCCAGGGTCACGCCGTCGGCCAGTGGGAGCACGCTGAGATCGACCCGCTCGTCGTCGTGGAGCTTTTCGTTGAGGCGCTGGATGGCCTGCACGCTCTCATCCGCTACGTCGGGATCTGCGACGCGCCCGCCGCGAAACATGTTGTCGAGTGCAATGACGCCCCCCGGCCGCAACAGCTCTAGGGACTGCTCGTAGTAGGTGTCGTAGCGTTCCTTGTCCGCGTCGATGAACGAAAAATCAAACGCGCCGTCCTGTCCATCGTCGAGCAGTGTCGAGAGCGTCTCCGTCGCCGGGGCAATGCGGAGGTCGATCCGGTCTGCCACGCCCGCGTCGTCCCAGTAGCGACGGGCCACCTCGGTGTAGTCTTCACTTACGTCGCAGGCCACGAGCGTCCCGGTCGGGGGCAGCTCCGACGCCACCGCAAGCGCGCTGTACCCGGTGAAGACGCCAATCTCGAGGGTTCGCCGCGCCCCGATCAGGCGGACGAGAAACTGGAGAAACTGGGCCTGCTCCGGCGCGATCTGCATCTCCGACTTCGGATGCTCCGCGGTCTCCGCCCGGAGCCGTTGCATCACCTCCGGCTCGCGGAGCGACACAGAAAGGAGGTAGTCGTGTAGTTCCTCCGACAGGCCGATAGATTGGCTGGACATCGTTCGGTATGGCGTTGGAACGTTGGGACGTTGAACGTTGGCCCGCTAGGGGGCGGGGAGCCGGTCACGCCTGCTCCACCGATTGGTAGCATCTCAGAAGGTGCCCCTCTCACAAGGGAATACTACCGATGCGCGAGGAACTTCGTACTTCAGGGATTTCTGCACGGCTCGGTAACATACGAACCATTGGGATGGCAGCCGTCCGCCGTCGTCGCATTCGAGGCAGCCACTGCTGAGACCAACCCCTACTTGGAATGCGACCGAACGTTTTAGAACCTGTTTGGTGGATGGATGAACAGCCGAGACACAGTGCGCGAGATCCACGAAGTCGCAGGCCTTGGACGATCCGCCAAACAGGTTCTCAATCTTTCCATTTCCTCATGATCCGTGAAACGTGACGAGTGCGAAGCGAGGCGCACATCGCAGTTCCGTTTCACGCCCCACGTCCTCACGCTTCGATGCACGAGGTGTGCAACCCCCTTCTTTGAATGACATCTGATAGTGCACCAGTGCTCTGCTGCTCGTGCAAGACCGTCACCACTTTCTGAAGTAACCGGGTGTGTACACGGCTGGATCTGCCAGACTCCATCTGTTGCACGAATCGGGAGTTGAAAGCGAGAATCTGGCCACTTACCGCTTTGAGTCGAAGACGCAAAAATCCCTTATCCCCTCGCCCAGAACCGGATACCTGTGTCGCTGGAAACCACTGGTGTGGAGGAGCAGAACTCTGGCAGTCTGTTGCGCACTGGCGCAGAATCACGAGCAGAACAAGGTGCCCGACGGAATGGGAGCGCTCATCTATCGGTGAATACGGAACCGAGTCGAGGGGGAGAGCCTTCGGTTCCCGATCTACCCGAACCCCCCTCCGCTGCACTGACTCGCCTGCATGGCCCCGATGGGCTTCTTTGGATTGTGTCCGATGCAGACCAGGGCCCACTTGCGACGCACCTTCCCCGACGGTAGTCGGGGCATGCTCACAGCCGCGTAGTCCGAATCGGCGGAACCCACCGATCCCCTTGGTTTGTCCGTTGACCGGTTCGGCGATCGACTTGCGCAGAGCATATTGATCCAGTCCCTCCCGGGCCCGAAGCTTGTGGCTCATCTGCTCCTGGGCTGTAGCCGTGCCCGGAGGGGGGGCTGACCGGGTCGGTGTCTTCTTTCCGTGCGGTTGGTGCCCGGTCGCGATGTACGCCTCGGTTCCCAGCTCCTCGGTCCCTTTGGGCGCCTCCTCGTTCCAATATCCAGAGTCGGCCAGCACCGCCCCTGCTGGGGACACCTCGGCGTTGTCGGTCCCTTTCTTGACCATCGGACCGAAGTTGCCGTTGTCCAGGGCGTTGTTGGCCGGTCCTCAAGCGACAATGATCTGATGAGCCTCGTTGACGAGAAGCTGGCAACCCAATCCCTGCAAAAATTCGTCCCCTTTCTCCACGGGTCGGCTGTCCGGATCGGTAGAGCTTCGCTGGGCCTTTGGCTTCGGCGTTCCGTCCATCTGGGTCTTCGGACAATGTTTTGGCATGCCTTCCGGCGTCCGGGCCTCCGGCGGATCTGCGCCCGGTTGCCCCGCAGCTTCCTCCCGAAGCCGCTCGGCTTCCCTGTCCCACTTTTCGGCCAGCGTCGCTGAGCGCTTTCGTTCCTTTTTGCTCTCGTGAGTCTCGGCTCGCCCAGAGGCTCGATCGGCTTTGGCCTGTACCTCCC
>PXSY01000214.1 GCA_003023125.1 Bacteroidetes bacterium QH_10_64_19 | reverse complement strand
AGGGCGGAGACACGGCCCGCGTCCGGGGCGCTTTCCAGGACATCACCGAGCAGAAGAGGCGAGAGGAGACGCTCCGGAAGCTCCGCGAGAAATACCAGGACCTTCTGGAAGGGGCGCCCGACGCAATTTTTGTGGCCGACGTGGAGAGCGGCCGCATCATGGGAGCGAACCGGGCGGCCGCGTCGCTGCTTGGCACCACGACCGAAGAGCTCATCGGCCGCGACCAGTCGGAGCTTCACCCTTCTGGAGACGCCGGGAAGTACCG
This sequence comes from Bacteroidetes bacterium QH_10_64_19, assembly GCA_003023125.1. Next base: position 3,740 of record PXSY01000214.1, on the reverse strand, counting down.
CTCACTTTTCAGACGAGCGGTCCAGGGCGCAGGGAAGAGCAACAAGGTCTTCAGCGAGCTGGAGGACGGCACTCAGGTCTTCGTCGAGACGGACTCTGGCGAGCAGGTACCCGTCGAGATCAGCGCGACGCGGGTCGATCTTGGAGGCGAGGAGGCAGGCGGAGAGGCACTTGTCGGGATCTTCCGGGACATCACCGAGCAGAGAACCCGAGAGAATGTCCTGCGGGCGGCGAAGGAGGGAGCCGAAAAGGCCCGCAGGGAGGCCGAGGAGGCGGCGCGTCTCAAGTCCGCGGTGCTGGCGAACATGAGCCACGAGATCCGCACGCCCTTGACCAGTATCATCGGGTTTGCCGAGGCGATTGGGGAAAACCCTGAGGCGGCGAGCCGCTTCGCCCCCCTCATCGAGAAAAGCGGGAAGCGCCTGCTGGAGACGCTCAATGGGGTGCTCACCCTCTCGGAGTTGGAGGCCGGCCAGGTGGAGTTCGACGAAGAGACGGTCGGCCTGAAGGAAGAGGCCGAGACGTTGGTCGAAGAGCTACGTCCACAGGCCGAGGAGGCCGGGATTGGCTGCCGAGTGGAGGCAAACGGCCAGCCTGTCCGTGCCCGAGCAGACAAAGGAGGCGTCCAGATCGCGCTTCGGAACCTGGTGGCCAACGCGATCAAGTACACCGAGGACGGGGAAGTGGTGGTCCGGGCCTATCGGAAGGAGGGGGCTTCTCGGGAGGGAGGGACCTCCGGGCAAGAGGGCCAAGCGGTCCTGGAGGTCGAGGACACCGGCATCGGGATGGACCCGGAGGTGGCCGAGGACCTGTTTGAGCCGTTCCGGCAGGCGTCGGAGGGGGTGAGCCGGGAGTACGAGGGCACCGGGGTGGGGCTCGCGGTGACGAAGGAGGCGATCGATCAGATGGGCGGGACCATCGAGGTCGAGACCGAGAAGGGCGAAGGAAGCCGGTTTACCGTCCGGCTGCCGCGAGCGGAGGGAAGCGGTGGAGAAGCGGGAAGCGCGGAAGGGAAAGACAACCCGCCAGTGGTGCCAGGCTCCTGACCGGCGCTCCTCCACTTACACCTCGCCGATTACGCCTCACCGATCACGCGCCATTGATCCAAAGCGAGGGAGGGGGTAGCTTCCACCGAAGCGCAGCGAGCCGTGCCGCTGATACTTCCGCAATCATACATCTTTTCAATCACGATGCCCAGGATCGCTACGATGTGGTGTTGGGGGGCAGGTGCTCCTTGAATGTCTGTGCCATTTTCCCTGAAGACTCGTCCTACGTCTTCTTGACGCCTCTTTTTCGACCTTTTCGCAGGTCTTGTAGCTTTCACAGGCGATTCCTCCCCATTGCAACACCCGGATATCTCTGTAGCCGGGGAATTGTCTTCGCGAGCCGGTCTTTCTGGCCGGCTTCTTCCTGACCGACTGTCTTTCTGGTTGGCTGTCTTTCTGGCTGGAGAGATGTCTTCGTCGCTGGGGAGCACCCGGCTCTGCCACGGCGGAAATACCCCGGAGTTAAATGGACGTAGACTTGAACAGCACGTTACGTCCTAGCTTCCCTGGCAGTTGGCCTTTGGCTGTTGGCGAGAGTCTTTTTGTGTTGTGCTCTTAATCATTTGCCGGACCACTATCTAGATGCTACGCAATGACTCCTCCCGGTGCTTGCACTTCAGGCGGTTCCTCTCCTTCAGGTGACCCCTCAGGAGAGAATTCTTCAGGGGGTAGCCCCTCAGGGGGGGGTCCCTCAAGGGGTGATTCCTCAGGGGACCGAGAGCAACCACGCCCGAGCCAGGCGGAGGCAGAGGAAACCCGGTCGGAGCAGGCCCAATCAGGGCAGGCCCACTCGGAGCAGGCCCGCCTCCAGGCCCTCCGCCGCTACGAGGTGGTCGGTCCCGAGCCGGAGCCGAGCTTCGACCGCATCCCCCGCGTGGCCGCCGCCCTTTTTGAGGTGCCGATCGCTCTGATCAATTTCGTGGGCGAAGGCCGGGAGTGGCGCAAGTCCGCCGTCGGAACCGACGCGGGAGCGGGAGGCGCTGGAGCAGGAAGCGGCGAGCAAGGCCTCAGGCAAAGCTTCTGTCGGGAAGCGATCCAGTCGAGCGGAACGACTGTGATCGAGGACATCGCCCAAGGCGAGCTGGGCGTTCGGTTCTACGCGGGCGCTCCTCTGGAAACGCCAGGCGGCTACCGGATCGGGACGCTGTGCGTGCTCGGTGAGGCCCCGCGCACCTTTTCCGAGGAGGAGGCCCGCCGGCTGGAGGACCTGGCCGAGGTGGCCATGAGCGAGCTGGAGCGGCGCCAAGAAACGAAAAAGCGGATCCGGAAGAAGGAGAGGCGGCTCCAGTCGATTGCCGAGAACGTCTCGGAGGGCATCTACCGGTCGACCCCGGGCGGTGACCTAGTCGAGGCCAATCAGGCCTTCGCTGAGATGTTCGGATGCGACTCGACGGAGGAGGTCCTGGAGGTCGATCCGAGCGAGCTGTACGCCGACCCAGCCGAGCGAGAAGAAGTGCTGGAGAGAACCGACAGGCAAGGCGGGCTCAGTGGAGAAGAGGTCGAGTTTCGCCGAGCGGATGGGTCGACGTTCACGGGCCGAGTCACCGACACGGTGATCCGAGACGAGGACGGAGAGGTGGCCTACTACGACGGCGTAATCACCGACGTTACTCAGTGGCGGCGCCGGGAGGAGAAGTTGAAAGAGAGCCGCCGGGAGCTGCGTAGGGAGAAACGGCGCATCCAAGCGATCACCGAAAATGTCTCGGACGGGATCTACCGCTCGACCGAGGAGGAGGGGATTGTCTACGCCAATCAGGCCTTCACCGAGATGTTTGGCTACCGGGGCCTCCAAGAACTGAAGGGGGCGGAGGCGGGAGCGCTCTACGCCGATCCGGCCCGGCGGGAAGAGCTGATCGAGAAGGAAATGGAAGAGGGCAGGCTCGACCAGGAGGAGGTCCGCTTCTGCCGGAAGGACGGGTCGACGTTCGTTGGGCTACTCAGCAGCCAGCAGGTCGAGGGTGAAGAGGAGGGGAAGACATACTTCGATGGGGCGATCACCGACATCACCGAGCGGAAGCGCCACGAGGAGAAGCTGGGGCGCCGCCGGAGGCACATCGAGGCGCTCTACGAGGCGACTGGGAGGCTTCTCCGGGCCGAGACCAGAAGCGAGGTCCCCGCCCTCCTTGCAGGCATTATCGACGAGGCGCTTGGGCATCCGGTGGTGGGGGTTCGCCTCGCTGAGGGCGGAGGCCTCAAGCCGGCTCATGTTTCCCCGGCGGCCAGGGACTACATGCCTGAGCGCCCTTCCTATGACGTTGAGGGTGGCACCCTCGCCGCCAAGGCCTACCGCACCGGAGAGACGCAGGTCTACGGCGACCTTTCGGCCAAGGCCGAGGAGCTGAACCCCGGTGGCATCCGGGGGACGGTCTACGTGCCGATCGGCGCCCACGGGCTGATCTCGGTGGGAACTGCCGAGGTCGGCGGTATCGACGCGTTTGACCGCCGACTCCTCGAAGTGCTCGGGGCCTACGCGGCCCTCGTGCTGGACCAACTGGCCCGGGAGGAGGAGCTGATCGAGGCGAAGGAGGAGGCCGAGAAGGCCAGTCGGCTGAAATCGGCCTTCCTTGCGAACATGAGCCACGAGATCCGCACGCCCCTGACCAGCGTGATCGGGTTTGCCGAGGCAATCAGCGCTCAGGCCGAGGAGTTGGACCTGCCGGGCGAGAGCCCGCTGCCGAGGCACGCCGAGCTGATC
>PXSY01000213.1 GCA_003023125.1 Bacteroidetes bacterium QH_10_64_19 | reverse complement strand
ATGGATGCGGGTCCCAATGCGCTCGTGGCCCATCTGCTTTACGGGGGTGGCCTGCGTCTGTCCGAGGGGCTGCGGCTCCGCGTAAAGGACCTGGACTTCAACCAATGCCGCATCGTCATGCGGGACGGCAAGGGCCGCAAGGACCGAATCACCATCCTTCCCGACCGCCTCCGCGAGCCGCTGCAGCAGCACCTCCGGGAGGGACGCCACCACACCGATCAGGTCGACGACGTCGGCACGTCGCTCCCGAACGCCCTCGCGGAGAAATATCCCAACGCCCTGACCAAAGGGAGGAAGTAGTCTCCGGGCTGCGCCCTGAGCGTAGCGAAGAAGTACTTTCAGAGTGCGCCCCCACCGCGTGGCCCTGGTACTACGTGTTTCCCTCCACGCAGCGCTCCACCGACCCGGAGGACGGGCAGACCAAACGGCACCACCGCTCTCGGACACCGATCCAGCGCACGGTCCGGGAGGCTGCGGACGACGCCGGACTCACGAAGCACGCGACCTGTCACACGCTCCGACATTCCTTCGCCAGAAGTGTGCCGGGAGCCGTCTCCGCATCGAGACGCCGGGCGGTGGTGGGTTCGGACCCACAGAGTGAGCGGCGGTGTTTCCCGTTCCCTCGTCACGCTCCCCGCCCAGCCCACTTGACCTCTGCGGCGGTGCCGACCTCCTCCATTCTCATCTCCAATCCGTCAATCTGTGCCCGGCTCCCTGAGCGCACAGCGCACGATGCTCACTCCTCCAACCACTGCAGCAGCGCGGGCAGAAAGACCACAGCTGCGAGCAGGGTGGTCCCTAACCCCAGCACCGCCAGCGTGCCCATCGAGTTCAGCCCGGGGTGGAAGCTCAGAAGCAGTCCTCCGAACCCGACCATCGTCGTGAGCGTCCCCATCGTGACGTGCTCGCCCGTCGACCGCAGGATCGTCCAGAGCGACCCGGGGCCCTCCTCCCGGTACCGATGCACCATGTGCACCCCCGCATCGTTGCCGATGCCGAGGATGGCCGGGAAGACCACCATGTTGTAGAAGTTGACCATGAGCCCGAAGACCTCCATCGCCAGCAGCATCCACAGGAGCCCCACCACCAGCGGCACGAGGGCCAGCGCGGCCCAGCGGAGCGAGCCAAAGTTGAGCAGCATGAGCAGGGCGACGATCACGAACGCGCCCGCAACCATCCAGGGCGCCTCCTGCTGCAGAAGCAGCAGCATGTCCGCCGCCACGATGGAGGTGGAGCCTGCATGGTAGGTGTTGCCGCGGTCGGTCGTAATGCTCCCCACGTCTTTGGCGAAGGCAATCGACTTGCGTCCGTCGGAGAGCCCCACGGACGGATAGATCATCACGAACCGTCCGAGCTCGCCCTCTTTCGTGGTAAATTGCTTCCGGAGCGACGTCGGCACCTGATCGAGGGCGATGGGATCCCGAGTCTGCGCAGCGCGGCGCAGCCGTTCGAGGGCGTCGGAGGTTTCGTCTTCCAGGTACCGATTCTCCGTGGCCGTCTCGCGAATCTCAGCAATGCGCTGAATCTTCGCCGACTGCGCGGTGTCGCTCAGCGGAAAGCGCTCCTGCAGGCTTTCTACCGCCAGGATCGTGGGCGAGGTCGTGTCGGACTGCATCTTTTCGCGGACGGCCTCCACAATTCGCGGCACGGCCTCCGGGGTGTCGGCCACGATGTAGGCGGGATTGCGCCGCCCGTCGCCGCCTCCCGTGCTCACGCGATTCACGTACTGGGCGCGCTGCTCGTACTCGGTGTATTCGGGCTCCAGTTCTCCAAAGTCGTACTGAAAGTCCACCCGCGGGGCCAGCACGAGGGCCGCGACCACGGCCACAAGCCCCCCCACCACGATGGGCCGGGCCGCCGGATACCGTCGATGGGCCGAGACGTCGTCGGCCTCCATGCCGCTGGCCACCTGCAGGTTGAGCAGTCCGGTCCGCTCCAGGAGCGCCAGCAGGGCCGGCATTACCACCGTCATGGCGAGGAGGGCGAAGAGCACGCCCGTCCCCGCGACGGCCCCAAACTCGCTGAAGCCCTTGAAGTCGGCCACCGTGAGGACGTACAGCGCGCCGGCGGTTGTGAGGGCCCCTACGGCGATGGCCTGCCCGGTGCTCGCAAAGGTGCGTTCGGCGGCGTCGGAGATCGAGTGCCCGGCGGCGCGCTCCTCGGAATATCGGGCGTAGAAATGAATGCCGAAGTCAATGCCCAGCCCGAAGAGGACGAGGCCGAGGGTTGACGTCATCAGGTTCAATCGACCGAACAGCAGATACGCCGCGCCGCCCGTCCACGCCAGGCTCATGAAGAGCGGCACGCCGATCACGAGGCCCATCACCGGGGCGCGCACCAGCTCCCGCAAGAGCGCGCGCCAGTCGAGCCGCCGCCGGGCCCGCACCCGATAGGATTTGTACAAGAAGTACAGAATGACCACCAGCAGGACCGTGCCCCCCCCCACCCCGAACGACCCGGCCACGTCGTTCCAGAGGGTCCGCACCTCCACGAGCTGCCGGTACAGCCGTCCAACGAGCACCACCGTCATCTCCGGGTGGTACGATTCCGGCTCCATCCGGTCGATGAGATCCCGGGCGTCGGCGTACAGGTTTTCGATGTACCCGATGTCCGTGTTCGAGCCCGACGGGAAAAACCGAAGCACCATGGTGGTGCTGTCGTCGGAAACGGGGTACCGCGTGCCGATGAGTCGGTCGTAGACGCCCTCTAGTTCCTCGTCGGACTCCGCCGTCTCGGTGGTGTCTTCCTCTTCTTCCTCAAGCTCAAAGTAAAACGGATTGGCCTCCTGGCGCGCCTGCTTTGCCTCCTCAATTTGGTCCTGGAGGAAGTCCTCCACCTGACGGAACTCCTGATCGGACGCGAAATAGAGCGCGTTATCCTTTAGAAACTCGACGTCGCGCTTGTAGTCGACCCGTGTCAGGTACGTCTCGCTCGTGTCCTGTGCCCGCTTCAGAGACAGTGCTTTGGGGATGAGGTCTTCCGCGAACTGTTTGTTGGCGTCGAACGAAGGACTGACGATGGCCACCGCCATGTCGCTCTCGCCCCCCACGGTGCGCTGCAACTTGCGGAGTGCCTGCACGCTCTCGTAATCCTCCGGGACGAGATTCGAAATGTCGGTGTCAAGGTCCAAATTCGACGCTAGGTATCCGCCCGCGCCCGTTAGCACCAGGGCCAGGGCAAGCACCCACACGGCATGCCGGACGACGCCGCGGATGAATGGGCGCAGGGCATCAAACAGACGATCCATAGAACTCGTGCGTTGGACAGTACAGAAGAGGAGACCTGGACGCTGCGTTCGCCCACGCGTGCCTTTCAAGACGCCCCGCTGAGGGATTCATGTCCGCGGTGCCAGTCAGCGGGCCGCCACTCTCCGTCGCCGGGTAACGTCCATCCCGCGAGCACACACGGATTATCCCGGTTTTTCTTGTCTAGGGCCGAGAGCGTTCGGACGGTGCCCCGCCCCCCGTCCCCTTCCGGTCTATGCCTTCCGCGAGCGTGCCGCCGATCAGCAGCGAAAGAGCCTTTCCAGGACGCTTTCACGCGGGATCAGTCTGTCCAATCCGCCGGGCGGTAGGTTTTCCCATTCTTTCTTTTTACCTTCGGAGCAACACCTATCCCACTGATCCCTTCTCATCCTTGAGACGCTTGCCTCCCTAACAGTTCGCTGCTCATGATTAATACGTACGAATCGATCGACATCGGTGACTCCCACGAGTGGACGCGAGTGGTCACGGCGGAGGATGTGAAGATGTTCGCCGAGATTACCGGAGACGACAATCCCGTCCACGTCGATGAGGATTACGCGGAAGAGCACTCCCGGTTTGGCCGTCCCGTCGTCCACGGGGTCTTGCTGTTGGGGCTCATCTCGAAAGTCCTTGGCCGCGACTTTCCCGGTCACGGGAGCATTGCCGTTGGGATCTCGTGCCGCTTTCTCCGGCCAGTGCCCGTCGGCTCCGAGGTGCGCGTCCAGGTCAAGGTCTCGGAGAAAATCGATGAGAACAAACACGTCAAGCTGCGCACGTACATCTACCGCGACGGCCAGATGGTTGTCGGGGGCGAGGGCCGCGTGATTCCGCCGACGGAAGACGAGGAGGACCCCCATCGGGCCCGTCGGCAGTGAACGTCCCGCCCGCTCCTGCCCCCACCCACGCTCCTTGATCTCATCTCAAGTCTGTGGGACAGCCCCGGGGGCTTCGCCGGCACGTACCGCAAGGCGCACCTCTACTACGAAGAAACCCTGCACTTCGAGCCGGGAGGGGACGGCTTCCCGGCCTTCGCGTTGGAGACGCGGGACGGGATGGACTACCGCCTGGGCGTGATGGTCTGCTTCGACTGGTTTTTCCCAGAGGCCGCGCGTACCCTCGCGCTCAAAGGCGCCGACGTGATCGCACATCCTTCGAACTTGGTGCGGCCCAACTGCCCGCGCGCTATGCCGATCCGCGCGCTCGAAAATCGCGTGTTCACCATCACGGCCAACCGCACGGGCCGCGAGACGAACGAGAGGGAGGAACTGGCCTTCATCGGCCAGAGCGAGATCTGC
>PXSY01000212.1:11460-14110 GCA_003023125.1 Bacteroidetes bacterium QH_10_64_19 | reverse complement strand
GGCCGAGTTCGGCGAAGATCGCTGCTTCAATTCCCCGTTGGCCGAGGGGTCGATCGTTGGCACTGCGGTGGGCTACGCCGCGAGCGGGTTCACGCCGGTCGTGGAGATTCAGTTTGCCGACTACATCTGGCCGGCGATGCAGCAGCTGCGCAACCAAGTGGCCCCGTTCCGCTACCGCTCCGACGATCAGTGGAGCTGTCCCATGGTGATTCGCGTGCCCTGTGGCGGCTACATCCACGGCGGCCTCTGCCACTCGCAGAACATCGAGTCGATCTTCGGCCACACGCCGGGCCTCAAGGTGGCCCTTCCCTCGAACGCGGCCGACACGAAGGGCCTTCTCGCTACCGCCATCCGCTCGGAGGATCCGGTGCTCTTCCTGGAGCACAAGGCCCTCTACCGCGCCGCCTCCGCCCGCACGCCCACCCCGCCGGAGCACTACACCCTTCCGTTCGGCGAGGCGCGGATTGCCCGCGAGGGATCGGACCTGACCATCGTCACCTACGGCATGATGATGCAAAAGTCGCTCGACGTTGCGAAGGAGCTGGAGCAGGAGGGCGTGGACGTGGAGGTCGTGGACCTGCGCACGATCGTGCCGCTCGACTCGGAGACGATTCTGGAGTCGGTGCAGAAGACGAACCGCGTGCTCGTGGTCTACGAGGACCATGAATTCATCGGCTTCGGCGCCGAGATCTGCGCTCAGATTGGCGACGACGCGTTCACGTACCTCGACGCCCCCATCCGCCGCGTCGCGGGCGAGTTTACGCCCATCCCCTTCGCCCATTCGCTGGAGCGCGCCGTGCTGCCGAGCGACGAGGAAATTCTGGAGGCGGCCCGCGACTTGGCAGCCTTTTAGTCCGGAGTTCGGAATGGGGAATTCGGAGTCCAGAGAGTTCGTCGTGCACCATTCCACACTCCCACTCCGAACTCCTCACTCGAAGAACTGCCCGTGGAACCCGAATGGAATCGCGTGGGGCACCAGTGCCCGGGCCCGCTCCTCAAACGAGGCCGCGTCAAGGACGAGCAGGAACGACTGCTCGGTGGCCGGATCGAGGACGACCGAGAGCACGAGTCCGTCGTCCTCCGCCGCGCCCTCTGGATGAGGCACAAAGACCGGCTCCCCCGGATAGGTGCCGGACTCGTGCCACGTCCGGGCCGTACCGGTCTCCACGTCGATCTTCACGAGCTGGTCGGTGAAATTGTCCGTCTCGCACGTCCCCACGCCGTACACGTGCTGGTACGGCTGCGCCGTCGCTACGCCGTCGTGGACGCGCGGCAATTCCAGGCGCTCGTCGCTCTGCACCGTGGACGAGGCCGCGCCGCCGTTCAACGGAAGACGGTAGCGGCGGAGGTGGCCCGTCCCCGGCGTCGGCTCGTCGCTGCGGAGGCGGTCGAGGTACAGGTCGTCGATGATGGACGCGTCCGGATAGGTGACAATGTCGCAGACCACCGCGCCGTCCCGTTCGAAGGCATTGACGTGGTGAAAGCCGAACGCCGCGTCGGCCGTGCAGGTGGCTACCTCCTCGCCATCGGACTTCCGGAGAATGCGAAAGCGCGTGCCGCGCCCCGGCGCCCACTCGAAGTTCTCGATAAACGGCTTCCCGCGCAGCAGCAGGTCTGTCGGATCGACCACGAGCGGCCACTCCGACAGGACTACATACCGCTCCGTCATGCCGAAGCTATGCATGTAACTGGGCCGGTCCACGTTGAGGCTCGCCACCTCGCGTCGCGTCGTGGTCCCCGGCGCCACCCCGAGAATCTTGTACGTGCACTGGTGCCCAAACGAGGCCCCGTATGAGAGCGTCCGGCCCGTCTCGGGCTCGATCTGCGGATGGGCCGTGGAGGTATCCACGCTCACGTCGTCCGCAAAGTCCACGACGCCCGCCGTCTCCAGGGTCTCCGGATCGAAGTGATGCTGGCATTGTCCGTGGGCGTCGGGTTGAAGACACTCATCACCCGCCCAAAAATCGACATGCACGGGTCCGTGGCAAACTCGGATCGGACGATCTCGCCCTCGTCCAGCGCCTCCTGTCGGCTCTTTGTCTCGAGAAAACGGTTGCGGTAGCCCACGGTCCCGTTCTCAAGGCAAAACGCGTGGAGCATCGCGTGCCCGTCGAACCAGTGGTTGTAGTCCTGATCCCCCACCTCGAACTGCGCGGGGCCGTTGCGAATGAGCGTGCCTGACAGCCAGTCCGGCAAGTCGCCGTCGACGGGAAGCGCGGGGTCGTGAATTTCCCGGTGGAGGCTCTCGAATCCGCGGCGGTAATCGGTCATGGAAGACATCGTGGTGGCAGAGCGTTGTACAGGAGGAAGTTGCACGCCCCCATTTCTCTCCGGGTTCGTCCGTGTCGCATAATCTTGTCATTCCCGTGTTGGAGCTAACCGGGACCCGCCGAAAACGAACCTTCCCAGGCGCTTTCATTTACAAGAGGCGGCGCCCACAAAGAAAACCGCTGGTTCCGTCACTCGGCGCCCCCCGCGTTCTGTCTGCAGTCACTGTGTCTCGACCGTGCTCCCTGTACGCATTCCCATCCCCGAGTCGTTCTATTCCATCGAGACGGACGAGCCCCACTCCACGTGCCTCGCCTGCGACGCGTCGCTCCTAGACGGATCGACCGAGTACCTAATTGAACGGGGAATGCGCCGGTACAAG
>PXSY01000212.1:0-11271 GCA_003023125.1 Bacteroidetes bacterium QH_10_64_19 | reverse complement strand
GACACGATCGACGAGCTCAGGGGCTTTCGCGACGAGCACCTCGGCCTGCCGCCCGAGTTGAAGCGTGACCTGCAGGGGCCCGTCGTCGCGTAGCGAAACTGGCCTGCCCCGCTGTTCTCCCCTTCCCACAACGGTCCCTTTCGATGAAGCGAGCCACGACCCGTTTCACGCTGCTCGTCGCTCTTCTCCTGGTCGGCTGCTCCGGAAGTCAGCCGGCCACGACCCCGACGAGTCCCGATACCACCACGGCGTCGTCCCCGCCGGAGGCTTCCCAAACAGAGTCCTCTTCGACCGACGACGAGACGGCGGAGCCCGAGGAGTCCGTGCCCCCCGCCCCCTCCCGCGCTCCGCAGGACTGGTATCACCGCGACCGCGTGCCGCGCAGCGGCCCCGGCCTCAACACCGAGGCCGCCTACCGAACCGTGCTGCAGGATCGTGACCCTCGAGACACAGTCCGCGTCGCCATCATCGACTCGGGCATCGACATCGAGCACGAAGACCTGGCGGCAGAGACCTGGACGAATGCCGACGAGGTGCCGGGCAACGGCGTGGACGACGACGGCAACGGCTACGTCGATGACGTGCACGGGTGGAACTTCATCGGAGGCCCCGACGGCGAACACGTCAATCAGGACACGTACGAACTCACGCGGCTCTACACAGACCTGCGCAAGCGCTTCGCCGATGCCGACTCGGCCGACGTCGCGTCGACCGACCGGGAAGCCTACCGGCGGTACCGCGAACTCAAGCAGACCTTTCAGAAAAAGCGCAAGCAGGCCGAGCAGCGTCTCGCCCGGGTCGAAAAGGCACAGACCGCTGTTCAGAATTCCGCACAGATTCTAAAGAAGCACCTTGAGACCGACACCCTCACCGCGGAAACCGTTCGCTCCGTGTCGAGCCCCCAGCGGACCGTGCAGCGGGCCCAGAAAACCCTCCGCTACTTCTACGACCAGGGCCTTTCCCCCGAAGACCTCCGTGAATACAAAGACCAGCTCGAACGACAGGTCGAGTACAACTACAACCCGGACTTCGACCCGCGCCCCATCGTGGGGGACAACTACACGGACAAGACTGAGCGGCAGTACGGCAACAATGACGTGGAAGGCCCTGATGCCACTCACGGCACGCACGTAGCGGGGATCATTGGGGCCACGCGCCAAAACGACCTCGGCACCGATGGCATTGCTCGGGGCGTCCGTCTCATGCCGATCCGTACGGTCCCCAATGGGGACGAGCGCGACAAGGACGTGGCCAACGCCATCCGCTACGCCGTCGAGAATGGGGCCGACGTCATCAACATGAGCTTCGGCAAGTCCTACTCCCCCCACAAAGAGGTCGTCGACGCAGCCGTTCGGCACGCCGACTCGATGGGCGTGCTCATGGTGCACGCCGCCGGCAACGACGGCGAAAATGTGGACTCGACCGACAACTATCCCTCTCCCTCCTATGAGGAGAACGGGCGGGCGCAGCGATGGATCGAGGTGGGGGCCTCGTCCTGGAAGGGCGGCAAGCAACTCGCCGCTCCGTTTAGCAACTACGGGGCCGATCGGGTGGACGTGTTTGCCCCGGGCCACTCCATCTATTCCACAGTCCCGGACGACCAATACGAGCGCAACGACGGCACCAGTATGGCGGCGCCCATGGTGAGTGGACTGGCCGCTCTCATCATGGCCCACTACCCGTCGCTGAGCGCCACCGAGGTCCGCTCGGTCATCCTCGACACCGCCACGCGCTACCGCGATCGACAGGTCACCCGCCCCGGCGGCACAGCGACGGCGCGCTTCGGCGCGCTCTCGAAAACCGGCGCCGTCGTAAATGCGAAGTCCGCCCTCCAGCGGGCCGCAGAGATGGCAAGTGCACAGTAGCGCGGTCCCCGACTTCTTTTCGGTCAATCAGGCCTCCTCCTCCACGGCCCGTTCTACGGCCCGCCGCAACCGCGGCGTATGGAGCCGAACGGTCTCTTCCGGCTCCTCGTCCGTTCGCGTGGCCTGCAGGTTGAGAAACTCGACAATCAGAGAGAAGGCCATGGCCGAGTAGACGTATCCCTTGGGAATGTGCTGTCCCAGGCCTTCGCCCACGAGGGTTACCCCAATGAGCAACAGAAAGCTCAGGGCCAGCATCTTCACCGTAGGGTGCGCCTCGATGAAACTGGAGATGGTTTCGGCCGACACCATCATAATGACGATGGCAATGGTGACGGCGATGATCATGACCTCAATGTTGTCCGCAATGCCGACGGCCGTGACGACCGAGTCGAGGGAAAAAACGAGGTCCAGCAGGAAGATCTGAGTAATGACGCTGGCAAACGTCACGTCGGCACGGCCCGCGCCCGCCTTCCCATCTTCCCCTTCCAGCTTGTCATGGATTTCCCTGGTGGCCTTGCCAATCAGGAAAAAGCCCCCAATCAGCAGAATCAGGTCGCGTCCGCTGAAGGCGTGGGCAAACATCGAAAAGAGAGGGGCCGTGAGGGTCATGACCCAGTTGATGGAAAACAACAGCAGGATGCGACCGCCCAGGGCAAGCCCCAACCCCACCCGGCGGGCGAGGGACTGCTCCGAGGCCGGGAGCTTGTTCGACAGGATCGAGATGAACACGATGTTGTCGATGCCCAGGATAATCTCCAGGGTCGTCAGCGCACCAAGCGCGATCCAGGCTTCTGGAGACGAAATCCATTCCATCCGATCAGAGCGTTTTTCGAAGGCGGACGATTTCCTTCCCCGGCGCAACGGTCTGCGACAGTCCGAGGTTGGACCATCGAGGCAGAATATAGAAAAGGGACCTCACGTCTCACAACGCAAGCTCCCAAAACCACTGGTATCACCGTGAATACTTCCCAAATGTTCGACGTATCCGGGGGAATGTTCCAGCGCGACGACTCCTGAGGGCAAACGGGGTCGTCCGGCTAAGCGAGCGACTCGGCCAAGAAGTCGGTGAGTCCCTCTACGTACTCGCGGTTGAGGAGCGGTTCAAGAGCTTGAACGATGAGGCTCACGCAGGTGGCCCGGTAGATGAGGGGCTCTTCGGGCCGCCCGTTTCGGGACGTCTGATGCTGGATCTGTGTGTTGAGCATCGTCCAGTGACACTTCATCTCAACGTACCCAACCGCAAGGCATCGCTTGAGGGCCTCGTGCGAGTCAGCCGCGAGAAGCGCATTGAGGATTCGGTCGCGGAGGTTCGCGGCATAGGTCCAGACCGCTTCCCGATCGGCAGCCTCGGCCCCCGCCCATTGATCCAGAACCTCCTCCCACTGCCTCTCAAGAGACTCCTGAAGGGCCGCTTCGATGCGAGTACGGAGGGCCTCGGTCGTTGAGTCGGCGTCCGCTGGTGTCTCTGTCTCTTGCTTCATCCGTCTATGGTTCAGTCCAAGGCCGAACGTCGCTTTTTCCGGGTGACGTGTTCACAAAGTGCCACCTGTTTCATAGGTTTGGGTCCTATCGGAAGAGTAAGGCGAGGGTTCTTCTCGCGAACACGCACGTAGGTTCATAGCGACTTGGTTACATCCGCATTCCGAAGCACCACGTGGGAAACAAGACGGGGTCATTTCGCTCGGGAGGACCGATGCCTGAGACGACAAATACAACACAGAACCCTGGTTGCCTCCCAAGTGCCCAACAATGCACGTTGGCCCAACCCGCATTCGATGCGTCGTCGACGGCGATCCTATGCCCGACCTCATTGCGTAAATTCGCCGGACAGCAGGGGCCTCGCTGGAAGCAGCGACCCTCCGGAGACGACTCGGAGTACGCTGATCCGGGTCCTTGCCTCCTGCACTTCGCTCCCAGCGCAGTGGGCCGCCGTCGGTCGGCGAGAGACAGCGGTTCATCCGGCCTGGGGCCACGCCGGAGGCCGACGAAGATCACCGATCAAGGACTTGAAATGCGCCCCAATCAGGGTTCCCCTCGCTGAACCCACCGGTCTCGCTTCATCACGAGAGCCCCCCTGCTTCTGAATCGCAGCACCCCCAGCGGGCGGCTGCATGCCTTCCCCCACTGCTTTCTCGGACGCTGCGCCTGTTCCTTATGCCGTCTTCCCAGAATCCGTATTCGTATCTGCAAGGGGAGGAGCCCGACGCGGATCAGCCCCCAGAAGATCCTTCGCCCGAGGGGAAGGAGCCGGCGACGGATCTCGCGTTCGACGACGAGGGCACCGTGCAATTTTATAACCGCTACGAATCAAACCTGAGCGGCGTCCCTCCCGAGGAGGCCCGAGACACAAACTTTTTCACCGAACTGGCTCCTTGTAGCAATAATCCGCTGTTCTGGGGACGCTTCAAGGAGGGGGTCGACCAGGGCGAGCTCGACGAGTACTTCACGTATACGTTCACCTACAAGATGCGCCCCACCCTGGTGGATGTGCGACTGTACCGCGACGAGGCAGGCAACAACTGGATTATGATCCAGAAGCGCTAAGCTCAGGCCCGCACAGGTCCAGGTCGCAGGTTGAGATTCCCTTTTTAGCTCCCCCACTTGTCTCCGGCATGGCGTCGGACGTGGGGGTGGGCGGTACGGCCTGCGTCGTATCGGGAAGGGGCACGTCGTTGAGCGCCTGCTCCAGTTCGTCGAATCGCTCCCCAAAGGTGGCAAAGTCGCCGTCTTGAAGGGCCTGGCGGGCCTCCTGAATCAGCTCCTTCGCCCGCTCCAGCCCTTCCACCTGCTCCGGGGCGGCAGCGGCCTGCGCCGCGTCGGCCGCCTGCTCCATCTGCGCTAGGGCCTGGTCGCGTGTCTCCACCACCTGCTCCCCCAGCACGCTGTTGAGCGACTGGCGCAGGGTTCGTTCCATGGCCACCCCCTGATCGGTCGCCGCGATCACGCGCTGCATCTCCGGAATCTGGATCTCATCGGCAATCAGGAAGATTGGCTCCACGTAGAGGAACGAGTCCTCGATGGGGACGACAATGACGTTTCCGCGAATCACACTCGACCCGCGCTGGTCCCAGAGCGAAAGCTGCCGGGAAATCTCAGTATCCTGATCGATCCGCGATTCAATCTGGTTCGGCCCACGAATGAGCCGGTCCTTTGGCAGCTCGTAGACGACGACATCGCCGTAGTTGGGCGGATCGGACCGGGCCGCCACCCAACCGATCATGTTGTCGCGCCCGTCCGGCGTCATGGGCATCATGAGCATGAACTCCAGTCCGGCATCGTCCTGTCCCGGCAGATCCGTGAGAATGTAATACGGTTCCATCTGCCGCTGCCGGCCCGCGTACTGCTCCTGCGGCCGCGTCCAGAGGTCCTCGTTGTTGTAGAAGACCTGTGGCTGCGTCTGGTGGTAGCGACGGTACCGCTCCATCTGGATTTCGAAGATGTCCTGTGGGTACCGGATGTGGTCCTGTAGCAGCTCCGGCATGGCGTCGAGCGGTTGAAAGAGGTCCGGGAAGATCCGTTCGTACGTCTGGATGATCGGATCTTCCGGGTTCGACACGTACAGGGACACGTCTCCACTGTAGGAATCGACCACGACCTTCACGGAATTTCGGATGTAGCGCGTGCCCTCGTATCCTCGCTGGCCCCGAATGGGCTCGGAGTACGGGAACGACTCGCTGGTCGTGTAGGCGTCCGCAATCCAGTAGTGACGGTCGTCGCCGTGGACCAGATAGGGATCTTTGTCGAGCTTCAGGAAGGGCGCGACGCGACGCACCCGCTCTTCCACCTGGTTCCAGAACTGAATTTGACTGTCGTCCCGGACATAGTCGGTGAGGAGAATATTGAAGTCGCCCATGTAGTACGAGAAGAGCAGTTGCTTCCAGAAGCTTCCCACAGCCACGCCTCCCTCTCCGTCGTACCGAGTGTACTTGTTTTCGCCGGAGCGAGGATAGTCCAACTCCAGTGAGTCTCCCGGAACGCCCGCCGGCACAACGCGGTAGTGGGGCGTATTCTCTCCGTAATAGAGCGCTGGGTTGTCCACGTCGAGGGACTCGTATTCGGACTGCGGCGGAATGTCCTTCGTGAGAAACTCCGGACTCCCTTCCGATCCCTCCCGCGCCACGAGGTTGGACACCGAGCCGTACCCGTGTGTGAAGCGGACGTGCCGGTTGTCCCACGTGTCCTCCGGAAGCTGCTGGGTGAGTTCCCGGGGCGACACCATCACCTGCCGGTAATCGCCGTCAAGCATGTAGCGGTCGACATCCACGCTGTAAAACTCGTAGTAGAGACGAATCTCTTGAAGCTGCCGGTAGGTGTCGATGAGGAGACGAGGATCCCAGAGCCGCACGTTGTCGATGGTTTCCTCGTTTTTCTCCACGGCATCCGCCGGAAGGTCCGGCTGGGCCGGGTACGACCGCTCCTTGAAGTCCTCGAGCGCGTACGCCTCGCGGGTCATGTTGATATTATTCTCCAGGTACGGACGCTCCACCTGCAATTCGCTGGGCAGGACCGTCAGCTGCGTGACGAGGGACGGCGCCAGGACAAGCCCGCCCACCAGCAAGACGACGTACCCCGCCCCGCCGATGCCCAGGAGCCGGAGCCGCCGTTGATACAGGTTCAGTCCCACCAGCCCGGCGAGCACGAGCGTCGCCGCGACCATTACGTAAAGGGCCGGAATCATGACGTTGACGTCCGTGTAGCCTGCGCCGTACACGGCGCCCCCTCCCTCTTGCAGCAGTTCGTACAGGTCAAGATAGAAGCCCCACGCCCATCCCAGCAACAGGAAGACCACGTTGGCCCCAAGATGCCGGAGGGCACCCGCATCGGCCTCGAAGCCACCGTCCTGCACGCCGATCTGACCGGCGATGACGTACCCGGTGACGAGCGCCAGCAGGCCGAGGAACGCCAGCCCGACGATGCCGCTCTGAAGTGCCTGCAGAAAGGGAAGCTCTAGCATGTGGAAGCCCAGGTCGACCCCGTAGATGGGATCGGCCTGGCCATATTCCCCCGCGTACCAGAAGCGGAGCAACTCATTCCACCGTCCGGAAAATCCCGCGGCAAACAGGAGGCTGAGCACCCCCGCCACGACGTAGGACAACCGCCGGAGCCGTCCTCGCGTGAGCGGTTTGCCCCCCACCTCGGGCGCCTCTCCTTCTTGGGCCCACTGCGAGGCCCACAGGGGCGGAATATTGCCTACGAGCAGATGAAAGTTGCCGCCGAAGTACAGGGCGGCCACGGCAAACACCAGGACAAAGAGCAGCACCTGAGTCCCCCGAATCGTCCAGAAGACGCCCGAGTAACCGAGCTCCCCCAGCCAGAAATACTCGATCACGAGCTCTGGGGTGACAAGCAGGACGGTGAGGACAATTCCGAGGACGCCCAGCAGAACCTGAGCCCATCGACTCGACGGAAGAAGTGACATGAAGCGCGGGTGAGTGATAAGGAAATCTCAACAAGCAAGGAGCCTCGCCCCTCATTGACGGATTCGTCGACATCCCCGACGGATTTATGTCCAATGCACGTGTGCAGGTGGGGTTCTAGTCTGTCACACAGATCCATTCGGTTTCCGTAATTCCGATCGGTTCGCACGGGCTACGACCGATTCCAACGCTCAACTGACGGAAAAGCGGACTCGAATTTGAGAACCCCGTCTTGCCAAAACGTGGGCAACGGCGGGCCGATACGAGCGTAGAGACCGAGAACCACCGCTTCAATACTCCCGTCAATGTGAAGAGTACGTTCGCCGGGGCGACACATTGCGACTCGAAGAAACCATTACCTGGCCGGATAAATTTGCCATGAACGCAGCTGCTCTGGGCCGATCCTGGGCCCGCAGTGGCCCCCAGGGAGACGGACTTGAGCGAAGTCACCAGATGGGACGAGAGCTCACGGACCCATGATTGACCCGGAAAAGACTCCCAACAGAATCACAGCCGCCTTATTTCTCGGGCTCACCGTTTCTGTCGTCGTCTTCGGCGAGACTTTCGAGGATCTCGTGGCCGTCATTATTATCGTCGCATCGGTGGCGGGACTGGCCTTCAATTGGCTCAGTCGTCAGTACAGCCCGGAGGAAAAGGGCTGGCAGGAAGAACGGGAGAACTGGGAAGAGGCAGATCGCTGGTGGTAATGTTGGCGGCCCCTCGGTGCGCACCTTTACGAACCGTAAAGGTATATGAACCGCAAAGGTAGCGGAGGGCGCTCCTCAGCAGACAGCCCCAACGACAAACCCGGTCCCTCAGACCCGGTCTCCCGGAGATCGGGATCGCGTGCCCTGTCCTTCCCCAAATCCGGTCGAGATGTCCGTGCGCCCCACCGTCCTCCCGTATCCTACGGAACCCGCACGGCCGTCTGCTTTGCATTCCTGCCAGAAGCGTCCTTCCACTCGATCCGAACGACGATTCGATCTCTTTGCTCGCCTCCGCTCGGCGCGTACCGATAGGAGAACGACTCGCTGGGGCCGACCTCCGGACGCGGATGGGGCTCGGCGCTCGCACCGCCGCGATGCCTCGGAATGGGCTTGTTGCGAACGTAGACGTGCACGTCATGCGCCGGGGCCGTTCCGTCATTGGTCAGCCGCAGTCGGTGGTGCCGGCCTTCAGGAAACAGTCCTACGGCTTCTATGTCGGCCTCCCCATCGGTCGTCGTTCCCGACCCGGCCGCGGGGTTCTTCAGTGCTTCCCGCCACCACTTTGCCACTCCCGACCCGATGGCAAATACGATTGGGATGATTAGCAGTAGGAGATAGAAATGCTCAGTGGTCACGTTAGGCATTGGTCGAGAACAGGCAGTTCACAGAATTGTGAATCGCTCTCCGTCTGTATCTCCACCTCTCCTACCCCCCACGAAACCGCCCGCCAGCACTCTCGGTCGTCTTCCGTCACCGCAGCGGGGCGCAAAATTGAAGCCCCATTCCTCTGCCGTCTGCCGGATCCGGTCTACAGCCGATTCAGCGCGGCGTGTGCAAGACGGTAGACTCGGCGGATGCCTCTTATCTCCTCCCTGGATGTGTGCGTAGGAAGCTATTCGGTGGATTGATGTTCAGCCGAGACACCGGGGTCGAAGCTGCAAAATGGCACTCGAATCCAAAAAAATAATCAGGGTTTTGTGCATATCTCTTCATCCAATTCCAACAACTGGGAGCGCTTCCTTCATCTCGTTCTCGTCGTCGTAAAGATCTATCCAGGCCAAAACTAATTCCCTCTCGTACTGTACTATGTAGTGCAATATTTTCGGGACCGATTCGACGCGAACGCGCTCAAAACCCCGAAAATTCCTACGCCCTGAAGACGCTGAACCAGGGCGGAGCACTCGTAAGAACGATATCTTCTGCACAACAAAAATAGGTGTTATATGACTACATACATTTTACTCTCGTTCCTCTGGACTATGTACATGGCGATCGAGACGTACGTCTTCAGTCGCCCGCAATCCCGCCCTCACTTCGTCGGGTTCTTGATCACCCACCTCCTTCTTGCACCCATTTCGTTCGTGCTCTCGGCGACGAGCGGGGTGCTCCGAGAGCGATTTGAGACGGCCTATCGGGGTGCCTGGAAATCGAAGCGTCGGTTTGAGCGGACGGATCGCAAGAAGTTGATTGGCTAGGTGCAATCCTGTCCCTCGACCTAAGGGACTACCGACCCCGACATTGTAAGAAGGCTGATATGCCCGTCTGTCTGGCCGCTGTAGGGATAAACCCTTCAGCGGCCATTCGCGTTTGTGAAGGACATTTTCTTCTAGACTTTCGCACATTACGATGTCTCAACGTCGACTCATCTCCATTGGGGCACTCGGCCTCGCCCTCCTCGTAATCTTCGGGGTTCTGGGCACCATGGACCGAAACGACGCCGCTCCTGCCCCAGAAGCCGTCTCCGCCGACACGGTGGATACGTCGGAGGTCTACAGCGAACGCCCCCCGAGCCATAACGGCATCGGCAAGGTCTACCTGGGCCGCGAGATCTCAAGGGTGATGGGCCACCGCGGCGCCGACTGGCTCGAACGCCCGGCGCGCGAGCGAAAGGAGCGCCCGGATCTCTTCGTGGACAGTCTGCCGCTCGACCCGACCGACACCGTGGCCGACATCGGCGCCGGTACCGGCTATCTCACGTTCCGCGTGGCCCCACGGGTGTCACGGGGCAATGTCTTCGCGGTTGACATCCAGCCGGAAATGCTCGACATCGTCCGGGATCGCATCTCGGAGCGGGAGATCGAGAACGTGACGCCCGTCCGCGGGACGGTGACGGATCCCAACCTTCCCGCCGACTCCATCGATCTCGCCTACATGGTGGACGCCTACCACGAGTTTTCGCATCCCTATGAGATGATGACGGCGCTCATGGAGGACTTAACACCCGGTGGACGCGTGGTGCTCGCGGAGTACCGAAAGGAAGACCCGAGCATTCCCATCAAGCCGCTCCACAAGATGTCGGAGGCACAGGTCCGCAAGGAGATGGAGGCCATCGGGCTCGAATGGGTAGAGACGAAGGACATGCTCCCACGCCAGCACTTCCTGGTTTTCCGCAAGCCGTTTGAATAATCCCGTTTCCGAATCAAACGGGGTGCTTGCAGGAGTACCGATGCCCCGAAGAAGAGAGCCGGCCCAGCGTTTAGCGAGCGAACGTTCAACGTTGGAAGGTTGAAGGGCCTCGGTCTTGTAGGATGCATCTTCCCCCAGCGCGGTGACACGTTCACACCAAGTGCCGATCCGCGGCCACGGCCTCCCGGTGGCCGCCGAAATCGTAGGCCATGTCGCCCCAGTCGAGCGGTGCGTCGCACCGGTGGATGGCCCGGTGATGGTTGGGGCATACGAGCATCAGGTTGTCGAGCGCATCGTCCCCCCCGCGGCTTAACCACTGAATGTGGTGGCCCTCGCAGAGCGGTTCGCCGTACTCGTCAACCGGATTCCACCGGCAGACCTGGCAGTGTCCGTCGTACAGGTGCTGGAGACGGTCCACGAGATCCGGATTGCGGCGGGGGGCTTCCTCGTACAAATACTGTTTTCGCTCTTCTGCGACCCCCGGACTCTCATCCCGAACGAGCTCCTCCACGGCTGAGCGATCGTCCATAATGAGCGCCGCTTCCAGCTTTTCCTCGGGCAGAATCCGAGCCCAGGGCTCCAGCGGAATCGCGGGCGGCCTCGCGGAGCACCTGATGGTCCTCTTCCGTAATTTGGCGGACGGCGGCGTGCCCCTGAAAGGATCGCCCGAGCACCCGCGCCTCCGCACGGATCGACAGCGACCGGACGATCTGTTCGACGCTGGGGGCTCTTTCGTCCCGGGAATACCGCGACCAATCGACATCGCCCCACACGCGATAATCGCCGTACCGAAAGTCGGGCCGGTTCATTGTTTTTGCCTGCACGACCAGTTCGGCGGCCAGCACATAGCGCCCGTCGGCCGTGCGGGTGAACGCC
>PXSY01000211.1 GCA_003023125.1 Bacteroidetes bacterium QH_10_64_19 | reverse complement strand
ATCTGGGCGATCACCAGTGCGGCAAAAAAGATGTGCCCCTTCCAACTGTCCGGTTCGGCGGTGTCGTTGAAGGTCTTCCAGAGCATGGCGTAGAAGTAGTATCCCCCCAGCAGGGAAAAAGAAAATAGAACAACTGCGGTAAGAAATGAGCCGACGACGAGCATCCGGACGACGTGTCGAGTGAGCGATGGAGCATGCGTTTCTCTCCAGTCCGTTCGATCTCGGTTCCCGAGGCCCAGTCCCGTCCACCTCAAGGGAACAGCGGGTACACGCGAGGCCGGCCAAGCTGTCGTTCGGAGGCGAGAGGCCCGTCCTCTCAAAGCGGCCGTTTCGCACGCGGTTCCGCCCACGCCCTCGTAGCAATTGCATCTTGAACCCGCCGAGTGACAGCCGCGGTCCTAGAGGCGAGTGCCGCGCTGGCCTCGGTTGCGCGGTCCGGGTGGCGGAACAAGAAGACGTACGCGCAGGCGGAGGGACTGAAAGGGCGTGCGATCGGACGGAGTCCAATGGCACCTACTCAGTGAAGAGCAGGTCGATCTCTCGGTCCTCGATGCTTGCGCCCGCCACCTCTACGGTCACGTCGTCGCCGGGGCGGTAGGACTTGCCGTTGCTCTCGCCCCGCAAGGTGTAGGTCGACTCGTCGTACACGTAGTAGTCGTCCATCTCCCGGACGTGCACGAGCCCTTCGACCAGCAGGTCGGTAATCTCGACGAACACGCCGAACTTGGTCACGCCGCTGACGACCCCGTCAAACGTTTCGCCGACGTGGTCCTTCACGTACTCGACCTGCTTGAGCTTCACGGATTCACGCTCGGCCTCCTCCGCGTTCCGTTACTGCTCGGAGCGGGCGGCCAGCTCTTCAGCGTCGACGTCGGTGTGGCCCTGTGCGTACCGCTTGAGGAGGCGGTGCACCATGAGGTCGGGATAGCGGCGGATGGGGCTCGTGAAGTGGGTGTAGTAGTCGAACCCGAGGCCGTAGTGCCCAATGTTGCCGACGGCGTACTCGGCCTTCGACATTGCGCGGAGCGCCGACCGCACGATGACCTGCTCCTCGGGCTCTCCCTCGACGGCATCGATAAGTGCCCCGAGGTCCGAGGAGGTGGCGTTGCCGTCGGTGAGTGGCAGTTCGTATCCGAAGACGCGGACGTACTCGGCGAGCTGCTGGATCTTTTCCGCGTCCGGCGAGTCGTGGACGCGGTAGACGAATGGGTGGGGCCGGTGCGGCGATGTGTTGCGCCACGGTCCGGTTGGCGAGAAGCATGAGCTCTTCGATGAGGCGGTTGGCCCGGAGGCGTTCCTTCCGGACGATGTTGACAGGAGTGCCGTCCTCGTCGAGAATCACGTTCACCTCATCGGAGCCAAAGTCGATGCCTCCAGTCCGCATGCGCTTCTTCGTGAGGGTCTTGGCCAGCCGGTTGGCCTGTACGACCTCCGGAGCCATCTTGTCGTCGGGATATCCGCCCTCGATGTAATCCTGAGCCCGGTCGTAGGTGAGCCGCTCCTTCGAGTGAATAATGGTCTCGCAGAGTTCGTAGTCATCCACGTTCCCCTGCGGCGTCACCTCCATAAGAATTGAGAAGGCGAGCTTGTCCTCGTGAGGACGGAGGGAGCAGACTTTGTTCGAGAGCTTCTCGGGCAGCATCGGAATGGTCCGGTCCACGAGGTAGACGCTGGTGCCGCGCTCCAGGGCCTCCTCGTCGATGGCGGTATCGGGACGGACGTAGTGACTCACGTCCGCGATGTGCACCCCGACCTCGTAGTTTCGGTCACGCCGGCGTTCCCCCTCCGCGTCGGGAATTGCCACCGGAATCTCTTCGGCCTCGGCCTCCACCGCGTCGGGGAAATCGGCCTTCACGTCCATGCTCATGGCCAACGACAAGACCCGGACCTCCGGATCGTCCGCCGAGCCGATGACGCGAAGAATGCGGCCCTCGGGAGAGGCCTTGCGGTCGTCGAAATGATCAATAGAGACCATCACCTTTTCTCCGTCCTTCGCCCCGCTGAACGAGTCGGGGGCCACGTACACGTCCTGGAGAATCCGCTGATCGTCGGGCTCGACGAAGGCGAACTGGCCGCGCTGGTGGAACGTCCCGACCACCTTCTTGCAGCGCCGTTCCAGAACCTCGACGACCTCACACTCCCGTTTTTTGTCCTCCGGCGCCCGGGCCGCAACCGCTACCCGCACGAGGTCGCCGTGGAGGGCTTCTTCCATGTTGGGGGCGCGAAGAAAGAACTCCTCGTCGCTGTCCACGGCCTGAACGAAGCCGTATCCATCGGGGTGGCAATTGACAATGCCCGTCCGGTGGCGCTTCTCGGACTTGCAGGTGTACTTCCGGCCGTCGCGCGAGACGAGCTTTTGGCTGGCCATCTCTGCAAGCACGTCGCAGAACTGGAGATACCGGTCGTTGTCTTCAATGTCGAGTCCCTGCGCAATGTCGTGGGAGCGGAAGGACGTATTGGGGTGATCCCGAAGAAAAGAGAGAATTTCTTGACGAAGCGCGTCGGCGGTGTCGGGTTGAGTCGTCGAAATGGTAGGTCGGAAACCAGTTCTAGAGTGTACAAAGAGTAACATCTTGTCAACGCTGGGGCGGACCCCACGTTCAGACCGCACGGAAAAGTCATACGGGGCAGGGGCGAAGGAAGGGGGCTCCCAGGGTCCTGCCGAGTCTGCATTGAGGCTCACGCCGTTTTGCTGAGATGGACAGCGCCCTCCCAATTGCCAGATCTAGCTAGCGGTTCGCAGAGCGGACGCCCAAGTCTGCTCGTGGCCGCAGATCCCGCGGCAGGTTGCATTCTGAGTCATCGACGGCGGTCTGGCGCCGTGCTGGAATCGGAGGGGGCGACGGGCTGCTCGGCCACCGGCTCGGCGGCGGAGTCGTCCTCCGGCGCGTCGGAATCGTCGGGCAGAAGCCATCCGAAGACGCGACCGAAGAGGATTCTCCAGTTTGGGAACTGCGTCTGGTAGGACAGTCCGGCACCGCGACTGGTCGTCAGGGCCTGGTTTTGCGTAAGCTCCTCTGCAGTTCGGCGGTAGAAGAAGTTTGCGCTGACGCTGGGGCTGAGCCGCACCTCCACGACGAACTCGCCTTGAGGCCCCTGAGGCTGCTGGGCATTAGGGTCGCCGGCGGAGTCGTTTCCAGTGTAGACGCCCTCTCCCCGAATGATGAGTCGCTCATTTAACAGCCGCAGCGCGACGCCGTAAATCAAGTCCAGGTCGTCTGGGTCCTCGCCCTGAACGCCAAAGTTGAGGTCAACATTGGGAAGGGCCTGCCCGAGGTACCGGTTGAGTTGGCTCGACACGAGTTGCGACACGCTATTGAACGCAAGCTGGTTGCCGGCCGTCGTGAGCCGGTTAGACGAATCGCTCCCGCCCGCGGTGCCGTCTCGCGTTGCCGATTCGGTCGTGAGCAAGAACGTATTGGTGAGGAGCACACTCGTGGCATACTCCGTCGTTCGCGCCGGCTGGTTGAGCATGGCGTCGAGCGACTCCGAGCCCACGAGGGGATTGCGGTCATTCTGCTGCGACAGAGAGAGCCCGAGGTCTACCTGTGGGGTGGCGACCCGACCCGTGACGTCGAGCTGGACCGTGACGGGGATACGGCCACTGAAATCATCGAGTCCGGGCAGGCCCGAGGTCGAAGCGCGGGTGCGATAATCGGCATTGAGGTCCAACGTGGCATTTGTAGGGTCCCCGTCCCAGCTAATCGTTCCCTCGTCGATGCTGAACCGTCGCACAAACACCTCGCCCGCGGTAAACAGATACGTTCCGTCAGTGGCGTCGAAATTGCCGAAGACCGAGAACTCGCCCCCTTGTCGCTGAAGCTGTACGCGCCCCGACCCGACGACGGTCACCACATCCCCCACGAGCGGATCGAACACGAGGTGCACCGTGGACTCGTCCGGGGCGATAACGTTGAGGTCGATGTTCAGACCGTCCACAAAACTGGGCACGCCTTCCGGACGGTCCCCGAGAATGCTCTGCCGCCGCGTCCTCGACTCGATGGGGGCCTGTCCCGTCGAGTCGGCGAACAGGATGTCCCCGCTATCTTCGTCCACTGAGCGTCCGGACACAGGGATGTAGAGCTCACTGTCAGGGGTCGTCCGTGCGGCGTCCGACGTGAGCGACGCATCGGACAGGGGGCCGGTGAGGCTCAGGGGGCCGGAGGCGCGGATGTGTCCGTAGAAGGGCAGGTCCTCGGACTCGGAGACATCGATGACCGTAATGCCGTCGAGGGTGCTCGACAGATCAAAGGAGAAATACTGATAGTCGTTGAAGAGAAGGCTCCCGTTGATCGTCGCGCGTCCGTCCTCGTCTCGGACCACAAGGTCCTTGGGGTGAATGCCGCGCCGGTCCACCTCCACGTCGCCCTCGATCTGGTACTTGAGCCCGAATAACGGAAGAGATACAGCGCCGTTCAGGATCGACAGATCCGCCTCAAAAATGGGATCGCGAAATTGGCCGCCGATGTGGAGCGGCCCGGTGGCGTAGCCCTGTACGCTCGATACGCGCTCCTCGAAGATGTATCGGAAGAAGGAAAGGTCGGCGCGGTCCACGTCCACCGAAAGGTCGAGCGTTTCGTCGGGGGGGAGTTTGGAGGCCTGCGCCGGCGCGTCCGCCCTCATAGATGTGGGAAGCCGAACGCGTCCCGACAGAGATATTCGATTGGGGTCCACCGTGCGGGCTCCCCCGGGGACCAGGTCCGGCCCCGCCAGACTGTCTACGCGTGCGACGGTCGTCCGTAGGGATCCGTCCACCCGCAGGTCGGGCGATTGGACAGCGTACTCGGCGTGTAGACGGGCGTCGCCGAGAACGCGCCGGTCGTAGGAGAGCCGCCGGACGGAGAGGTCACCAACCAACCGCGGCGCGTCCCATACACTTTGCAAGCGCAGTTCCCCGTCGAGTTCTCCCCCGATCGTATGGGCCATTCCCGTGATCTCGGAGAACGGAGGCAGGTACACGTTGTCGATGTCAACGGAGAGGGTGTCGGTGGGCCGTCCGGAGATCGTCCCCGCTAGCCGGAGGCGTTGGAAGGATGGCGTCTCGGGATGCGGGCTCTGGACACGGAGGGGAGTGACGACGAGTGCGCCTGAATAAGCGAAAATGGATGCAGGCGACGAGTTTGACCACCTGCTCCCGTTGATGCCGAGCGAGAGTTGGTGCAGGCGCAGCTCGTTCTTGGTTGGAGTGATGCGGAGATCGCCGGCTGCGTTCAGAGTGTCGACGATGCCGACGCGATCCGCCGTCACCTGCAGTGTGCCCGATCGGCCGCCATACGTGAGTGAGGCGGTGGGATTCTGGAGGGGGGGGGCGCCGACCTCCATTCGGCTCGCAGACACCTGGGCTGTGAGGCGGGTGGACTGTGCCAGCGGTTCGCCGAACTGCCCGGACAGCTCGTATTCGGCCTCCAGGTGTTCGATCTCGTTGGTCCCGGACTTCAGGAGCGAGGCGGACGCTTGCCCGGTTGCGTAGAGGCTGTCCGCCCCGATGGTGAGGGCGGCACTGGCCTCCAGGTCGTCCGCCCGTTGCGGAAACGCAGCTTCCGTTTGGGCCCGTAGCTCCGACCGGTCAGCGGACACATCAGGGGGCGGAACGGCCGGCACTCCGGCCAGCGCCTGTGAGGGAGCAGGCTTGTGTCGCTCCTGCCGGACCGCCTCGCGGAGAGCCGTTGCCCAGGTTCGGGTCGTGGTCCAGAGCGGGGGACCCAGCGTGGTGCCGTCGACCGAAAGGCGGGCCACAGAGCCGAACACATCGATTCGGGGACGGTCGGCATCCCGGTCGCTCAGCCGAACCCTTACGGAGTGGCGGGGAAGGGTGACGGTGCTGTCGCCTCGATAAACACTCGAACTGTCGACCCTCAGGGTTGCGGTTCCGGCCAGGGGGCGCCAGTCGCTCCCGGCGCCGTCGATAGTGAGCCGGGCGTTGAGATCAGTGGCTGGAAGGCCGTCGGCTATAGGAGCAAGGTCGAACTCGGTGCCTCGTATCACCGCGGTGTACTGCGGACGTCCGTCCAGGCGGTCCACGGCGCCCTCAACGGACACGGAACCCCCATCCGACTGCTGCACCGTCAGGGTGCCCTCGACGCTCCCGTTCGCGACCGTCGCCGCGGCTTCGGCGGACGCCAAGGGGCGACCCGCGATCTGTGATGGAGACAGGGACAGGTCTACGGTTCCCGCCAGGGTGTCGGCGTCCACAGCCGTTGCCTGGGCCTCGATCCGGCCGGTCAGCTGACTGGACAGGCGGGGGCGGCCGGTCAGGGGGGCAAGGTCGAGATTGCGGGTGGTGAGCGACGCAGTGGAGGTAAGTGGGGCAGCGTCCTGCCGAGCCAACTCTACCGATCCCTCAAGCGTGCCGTGTGGGCTCTGGGCATCGAGGGTCGCTTCGAGGTCGAGACGTCGTTTCGGATCAGCCGAGCGGGACACGGTGCCGCGAACTGTGCCGGTGAGGGTGAAGGGACCCATCTCGGAATTGGGGGGGGCAGGCAGGCCGGGCCAGACGTCCCGCACATCTTTGGGGGCGAGGGAACTCTCCCGTAGCTGGAGGTCCAGGCGCAGGGGCTCGGGGGCCGTCTCCACGGTTCCGTCCAGGGTGGCGAAGGACGAACCGTGGGTTAGCGTTAGGTCGTCGACGCGGACGCGGCGCCCCGTGCCGCGCAGGCCGCCCTTGACTGTAAGTTGCTCGGCGAGCGGCAGCCGCGGCACGATGCGCTTCAGCTCGCCGTTGTCGATTCGGCTTCGGTCGAGGTCGAGCGAAAAGGTGCTCAGGGCGTCGTCCGTGGAGGGGAGAGACAGGGAGGCGTCGCCGCGGAGGCGCGTGTTCTCCAGAGAAAGGTCAGCCCCGGACAGTGACCATCCGCTGGAGGTTTTCCGCAGAATCCCCTCTAGAGAGGAGGCCTGGACCCCCGGCCCCGGTAGCGCAAACGATGCGCTCTGGATTTCGAGGTAGCGCTGGGGGCCTGTCTGCTGGGCGGATGCTTTGAGGGAGACGTCCGTGAGCGCTGTCCGGGTGTAGTCGAACAGCCAGTCCGTCTGGACGACTGAGGGCGCCGCGCCCGCTCGGGTCGTTTCGGCCTGTCCGTCCTGCACCGCAATGTTCGCAATCGATACGTCAACGGAGGGACCCGATGAGGACGAGGGGAATCGCTGGCGAAACGCCCGTGTCACGTTCCAGGAGCCATCGGCGTCGCGGGCGAGCGAGAGCCGAGGACGAACGACCGTAAGCGTCCGGATGGACAGCTCGGCCGTAAGGAGATTCGCCCATTGCGGCTGGGCGTGAATGGAGTCGACGGTCGCTACGAGGTCGCCATTTGGGGCCCTCAACTGGACCTCCTGGGCGATCATATCGTCCACCAACGTTCCCTGGAACTCCCCAATGGAGAGCCGGCCCTCGAAGCGCTGATTGAATGCCGTTTCGAGCTGGCTGCGGAGGGCATCGCGGCCGACTTGGGTCCGTGTCAGTCCCACAAAGACGACGACCCCGACCAGTACAACCCAGAGGCCGACCTTCAAGGACCGCCAGAACGGCTGGGACAGGGAGCGACGAGAGGTGGAGGTGGGCACGGGTGGGGCGGAGCGGTGCGAGCAGGACGAATCGCCGTCGTGCCTTTGGGCTGTGTGAACACTGTCACACGCTTCAGGTGAGGCGGCGTTTCATACGGCTCCGGTCAAAACGCCGGACAGCGGAGACGGATCAGCCGGTCGTTAGGGCGTCCAGGATCTCCAATCTCAGGGGACGACGCCATGCCAGACGTCGGACATCCCCGAGGAACTCCACAGGGGCCGTCAGGAGGTGCAGGCGAAGGCCCAG
>PXSY01000210.1 GCA_003023125.1 Bacteroidetes bacterium QH_10_64_19 | reverse complement strand
CTCCACATACTGATCCGCCGCGACCAGCGTCCGGGCCAGCCAGAAGCGCGCCTCTCCTTCTCGCTCGCCTTCTAGGGCGATGACCTCCCGAAATTTCTCAGTTGCCCCCACGTAGTTCTGCTGATAATACCGGGAGCGCCCGATCAATAGCAGGGCATCGTCGACCCACTTCGAGTTGGGATGCTCCCGAAGAATCTCCGCGCTTTTCTGGATTGCCTCCTTGAAGGAGGAGCCGTCGGCTGCGGCCTCGGGCTCGGGAAAGATCGAGAGGTACCGGGTGCGATCAATCTCCGAATTGGACTGCTTGACCGACTCAAGCCCGTCCTCGAAGGCCTGCTCGGCGTTGTAGAAGCCGTTGTAGTAGGCCGTGAGGTCGTCGTATTGCCGACCAATGAAGGCCTCACGGCCACAGCCCAGCAGCACGCCGCCGATTAACAAACACAGACCGAAGCCCCAGAACGGGCGGACCAACGATCGAAATCGGGGAAGAAAACGACCCATGAGCGCCCGACGAACAGAGTGGGCAAAAGAGAAAGCGTGCAGAACCTGTTTGGTGGATTGATGCGAAGCCGAAAGCTTGCAGAAGCTTACAATGGGAAACGGCCTCACGGGGATCCTTTTTCGCCCCTCACTACCTTTCAGGTCCACTGTTCTGATTCAAGTCCCCACTCACGTGCTCTTTTCGACGAGACGACCGACGGCGGATCGCAGACCACAGAAGAAGAATGGTCGTCGGCAGTTCGCTGTCTGTAGTCCGCGGTCGCCGGGGCAAACCCGTCGGGACTCCGCCACCGGGGTTACTTCACGGTACTCACGTGGACGGTGTTGGTGCGTCCGCGGGCCGGGAGCGGCATCCCTACGGTGATCACAATCTGCTCCCCCGATCCCACGAGATCGTGCTCATGGACCACGCTGTGAACCCGCGAAATGCCTTGGTCGGTGTCTTGCTGGAAGGGAATGTAAAAGGCCTGCGTCCCCCAAAGGCCCCCAAGCTCTGCAACGACCCGCTGATTGTCGGTAAAGGCGTAGATGGGCATGCTGGGACGATGCCGGGCAATGGCGCGCGCCGTGGCCCCAGAGTTGGTGAGACAACAGACGGCCTTCGCACCCACCTGCTCCGCGAGGCGACACGCCGTAAAACTGACACTGTCGGTCACACTCGCCCCCTGCTCAAGGTGATCGGGCGCCATGGTCAACGACCGGCGCTGCTCGTACCAGTAGTCTTCGGCCTGCCGAATAATCTGGTCCATGGCCTCCACCACTCGTACCGGGTTGTCGCCCACGGCCGTTTCAGCGGACAACATGACTGCGTCGCTTCCGTCGAGCACAGCATTCGCCACGTCGCTCGCCTCAGCGCGAGTGGGCCGCGGATTTTCCACCATGCTCTCCAGCATCTGCGTCGCCGTAATGACCGGCTCCGCGGCCGCCATGCTGCTTCGGATGAGGCGCTTCTGCGTTCCCGGCACCTCCTCCATTGGCATCTCGATGCCGAGATCCCCCCGGGCCACCATGATGCCGTCGACCACCTCCAGGATGTCGTCGATGTTGCGGACGGCCTGCGGCTTCTCAATCTTGGCGATCACACTGGTGTCCTTCCCAGCCTGGTCGATCCGGTGGATTAGGGCCTCCACGTCGGCTCGCTCCTGCACAAAGGAGAGCGCCACGACGTCGACGTCTAACTCCAATCCCACCTCCAGGTCTTTCAGGTCTTTCTCGGTCATCGGCGGGGTCGAGGTCTGGATGTCGGGAAGATTGACTCCCTTCCGCGACCGCAACGGGCCTCCCTCCACGACCGTCGTCATCAACTCCGAGTCGCGCGTGTCCGTCACCTCGAGCTCCAGCAGCCCGTCGTCGATCAGTATGCGCTCCCCCTGCTGGGCGTCCCGAGACAGCGAGTCGTAGTCGATCAAAACGCGGTCCGCGGTGCTCTTGTCTGTCGAATCGGTCGTCACCGCGACCTCGTCCCCCTCCTGCAGCGTCACGCAGCCATTGCGGACCTCGCCCACCCGAATCTTCGGGCCCTGCAGGTCCTGGAGAATGGTGACCACCTTGCCCTCGGCCTTCGCGGCCTCCCGGACCGTCTGCACTCGGTCGGCGTGATCCTCGTGGCTGCCGTGCGAGAAGTTCATGCGCGCAACGTCCATCCCGGCCGCAATGAGGCGACGGATGGTCGTCTCGTCCGAGGAGGCCGGGCCAAGAGTGCAGACGATTTTGGTTCGGCGGTCCATGTGTACGGAAGGTTGGGTAGAGAAGGGCAAGCGGAAATGACATCCTCCTCCCCGAGGCCGATCCCGAGATGTTCAGCCCCAAATCTACTGACGTGTGCGTGGAAATGCAGGAGACAGCCCAATCCGGTCTGATTTCGGCAGAAGTCTTCACGGGATGGCCGTGGAACCGGGCGACGACGGTGCCCCTTCCGAGCGTTCGCGCAGGGGCGTGTCCGACAGCTCTCCCGACCGAATGCCCGAGACCGTACGCGTCGTCAGCGCGCTCGACACCATGATGAGCTCCCCGACGTTTTCGAGCGTCAGCAGGCCCACAAGCTGGTCGCCCTGCTCCACCGGGACGGTCGAGCAGCTTTGTGCGTTCATCTGCTGAAACACCTCGTCGAGCGGAGCCCCGGGATCCGTGGTGAAGAACTCTCGGTCGGCCACCTCAGCCACGGGCGTGTCTCGATCGTGATCGGAAAGGGCCTGAATGAGCTCCTTCCGACGCAAGAGTCCGACGACCTGCCCGTTCTCGACGACGGGGAAGTCATGGTCGGTGCCCGCCAGGAGTTCGTCCACGGCATCGTCGAGCGTGTCGTCCGCGGCGAGCGTAGCAAACCGGGTCACCATGGCCTGTCGGACCGGCGTGCCTTCCGTAAAGGCCCGGTACACGGCCTGCTTCGACTCCTGCTGGGCTCCCACGTACACGAAGAGCGCGATGAAGAGCAGAACGGGATTGAACCACATGATGCCGACGAACCCAAACAGAATGGCCATGGCCTGGCCTACGTTGGCCGCCGTCTGTGTGGCCCGGGCGTAGTCCTGGCGCAGCGCCAGGAGCGCCCGCAGCACCCGCCCCCCGTCCATCGGAAACGCCGGAAGCAGGTTGAAGCCCGCCAGGACAGCATTAATCCACATGACCGAGGCCACCAGGTGCTGGCCCGGGGCCTCGAGCGCACCGGGGGAGAAGGTCCCGCCCGTAATGAGGAGCAACGCGGCAAGCACCACCGCAATGACGATGTTCACGACGGGCCCCCCGATGGCAATCCAGAACTCTTTCATCGGCTCGGAAGGAATCCGCTCCAGCCGGGCCAGCCCGCCGATGGGGTAAAGGGTAATGCTCCGGGTGGGAACTCCGAACCGCTTCGCTGTGAGCGCGTGGCCCAACTCGTGCAGGATCACGCAGAAAAAGACGGCAAGCACGAGGCCCATCCCCGAGACGGCGGCCCCGAGGCTCTGTCCCTGCACGTAAAAGTACGCGAAGATCGCGGCGACCAGAAGCAGAAAGGTCCAGTGCAGGAAGATCCCGATTCCGGACACGGATCCGACCTTGAGGGATCGTTTCATTCACCTGAGGAGATTGATCGGGAAGCAGGAACGGGTCTCAATGAACGAGGCATTGCCACTCCACGGTTCCGGTACGTCCGTGTTTTCGCGCCGCTGAGAAGCAAACGATTCCTAAGTGTTTGCTTCCCGGTCTCTGGGAAATGCGAGGTTCGGAAATACCAGTCGGAGGGTCCTCAGGGGCGTTCTTCGATCCGGGCTAGCCTCGGCCAGAGGTTCTCCTTCCAGTACGGCGTCCGGAGGTGCTCCACCAGTTCCATGCGGTACCGTCCGCTCTCGGCAGCCATCCGGACGAGGCGCCGGTCCGGCTCCGTTGCGCGCCAGTACGTCTCGGCCGAGGCACTTTCTTCGCCGATGAGCGAGGGCACTGTGGACTCGTACCGGACGGCAATGCGCTCTGCCTCATACGATCCGGCCTCCGTGTCCACGGTGTCTACGGCCTCTCGCACCGCTCGGGCCGACACGTGCTGAGTCTCCTCCGCAACCGTGACCTTGAACGAGAGCGTGTCCTCCGTCCCGAAATCGAGGCCCCGCACCAACAGTGGGATCTGCGCGGGCGGATAGGAGTTGGCCTGCGGAGCGAAGGCGTCACGGCGATTGCCGTAGTCGTCGCTTCGCTTGCGGACTTCGACTGAATCGTCGGGCGGGAAGGCCAGCTCCCGGTACAGATTGGAGCACCAGTCGAAGCTCGTGAACGACTGCTTGTAGGGCCGCAGGTCGTTCCGCCGGGCATTGACGACCCAGTTGCGCTTGTACTGGTAGGAGCCGCTCTCAATCTCGTAGAAGAGGGCGTACTTGAACGACGAGACCCCCGAGCCGTCCGTCACCTTCGACATCTGATCGGGACTGAACCGGTGCTTCACGAGGTACGTCCCGGCCACAAACTGCTGCTCGTTCTCCCGCCCGTACTGGTCTCGGGTGCGCTGGACCTGGTAGAAGGCCACTTCGGCCTGCCCGTCGTTCCAGAACTCGCTCGTGAGGTATGAGGCATCTGTGATCGACGACTTTTCCGAATTCGGAGCAGCGGAGGGGCTCGTGCACCCCGCCACCAATCCGCCCAGGAAGGCCATCAGGACGAATGAACGCAG
>PXSY01000209.1:3681-7751 GCA_003023125.1 Bacteroidetes bacterium QH_10_64_19 | reverse complement strand
TCCCCCCTTTCCCTCTTTCCTCGTCCCCATGCCCAAAAATACCCCCCACAAAAACCAGCCGGTGCGCACGGAGGGCGCGGCCCTGGACGACGCCGCGGTCGCCATGATTCTGCTGCACGGACGCGGCGCGTCGGCGAGGGGCATGCTGCGCCTGGCCGACGACCTGGACGTGCCGAACGTGGCCTACCGCGCGCCTCAGGCGACGATGCGCTCGTGGTACCCGCAGGCCTTTACGGCGCCCCGCGAGCAGAACGAGCCGGAGCTCTCCGCCGCCCTAGAGGTCATCGGGGACCTGCTCGGGACCCTCCGGGACGACGGCCTCCCGGCCGACCGCACCGTGCTGCTCGGCTTCTCGCAGGGGGCCTGCCTCGCCACCACCTACGCCGCCCAGGCCCCCCAGCGGTACGGCGGCGTCGTGGGGCTCAGTGGCGGCCTCATCGGTCCCGACGGCGGGCGAGCGGCCTTCGACCGTGAGGGCTCACTCGACGGCACGCCCGTTTTCCTGGGATGCAGCGACCAGGACCCGTACATTCCCGAGGAGCGCGTGCACGAGACGGCCGACGTGCTGCGCCAGATGGACGCCGACGTGACCACCCGCATCTACGAGAATCTGGGGCACACGACGAACGAGGACGAAATCAAGCACGTCCGCGCACTGCTTCGGCGCCATGCCGGAAGCAAGGACGAACGGTAGGACCGTCGGCACCGGTGTTCGTCTACCCATGCGGGAGAACGTCTGTAGGAGAGCCTGTACGTACCGCACACTGGTCTGCTTCGAGGGGCAGGAGGCGCGCTGTCAGGCGTATCTTCTCCGCTCGAATTGGGAATCCGGGGCCGAAATGCGCCCCGACCAGAGGGAGGAAGTATCCCGACGGCTGTCGAGGATGCGCCCCGCCCGGCTCGCTTTCCTCAGTGCCGTCGTCCATCCGCGGCGCCCGTCGGAGCGGCCTACAGCACGTCCTGGGCGTCGACGTCAATCGCCACGTGGTAGCCGTTCGGCGGGCCGCCCTCCGCCTCCTGGGTGCGACGGAGGGCCGTCTGGAGCGGTCCCGCGCCCCCACCGCGCGACTTGAGGAGCGCGCGGTAGCGGTGCTGCTTCTTCACCCGCTGGATGAAGGCGGGCTCGGGCCCCATCACCTCCACCGGCCCCGCATGCGCCCGGAGCGTCTCCGTCCAGTTGACCGCGAGGCGCTCGACGCGCTCCTCGTCCGGCCCCCGAAACTCGACGGTCGCCACGTGCCCGAACGGCGGGTAGCCAAACTCGCGGCGCTCGGCGAGGGCCTCTTCGGCAAAGCCCTCGTAGTCGTGCGCCGTGGCGTGGCGGAGGGCGGGGTGGTCGGGGTTGCGGGTCTGCAGAAACACCTCCCCTTGAAGGTCGGCGCGGCCCGCCCGGCCTGCCACCTGCGTGAGGAGCTGAAACGTGCGCTCCTCGGCGCGGAAGTCGGGGAAGAGCAGCCCCACGTCGGCGTCCACCACGCCCACCAGCGTCACGCGGCCGAAGTCGAGCCCTTTCGCGATCATCTGGGTGCCGAGCAGCACGTCGGCGCCCGTCCGGAACCGGCGGAGGATCTTGTGGTGGCCGTGCTTCTCGCTCGTGGTGTCGCGGTCCATGCGGAGGACCGTGGCGCCCGGCACCACCTCGCCCAGCTCTGCCTCCACCCGCTGCGTGCCCGTGCCGATCTGGTGGAGGTCGCTCCCGCCGCACTGGGGACACTGGCGGGGCACCCGGTCGGTTGTGCCGCAGTAGTGGCACCGGAGCTGATCCCGACCGCGCCCCCGATGCAGGGTCAGCGACACCGAGCAGTCGCCGCACTGGGGGGCCCACCCGCAGTCCTCACACTCGATCACCGGCGCGTAGCCCCGGCGGTTCTGGAGGAGGATGACCTGCTCGCCCCGGTCCACCCGCCCCGCGATCGCCTCGCGCAGCGGATCGGCCAGGGCGCCGTCGAGCTGATGCTTCTTGCGCTGCACGGTGAGGTCCAGCACACGCACCTCCGGGAGCGAGGCCGTCTGCCCAGAGGCGTCGGGCACCCGCTCCGGCAGCTCCAGACGCTCGTACTTGCCCCGGCGCGCGTTCAGGGTGCTCTCGAGGCTGGGCGTCGCCGAGCCGAGAATGCAGGCCGCATCGGCCCGGTGGGCACGCATGACGGCCACGTCGCGGGCATGATAGCGCGGCGCCGGGTCGAACTGCTTGTAGGAGGTCTCGTGCTCCTCATCGACCACGATGAGCCCCAGGTTCTCCACCGGGGCCAGCACCGCCGAGCGCGGCCCGATGGCGATGGTCGCGTCCCCCGTGCGCAGTCGCCGCCACGCGTCGTAGCGCTCGCCCATGCTCATCTGCGAGTGGAGCACGGCAATCTCGCCCTCGAAGTGCGCCCGGAAGCGCTGGACGGTCTGCGGGGTGAGCGCGATCTCGGGCACGAGGATGATGCCGGTGCGCCCGCGGTCCCGCACCGCCTTCAGGGCGCGGATGTAGACCTCCGTCTTGCCGCTCCCGGTGATGCCGTGGAGCAGAAAGGTGCCGTAACGGCGGTCCTCTACCGCGTCGGTGATGGTGCTCAGGGCCGCCTGCTGGGCGGGGAGCAGGTCGTGGTCGGGCGGCGGGTCGGGCGGCGGCAGGTCGTCGAGCGGCGAGCGGAGCACCTCCTTGTCGATCTTCTCGATCATGCCCTTCTCCACGAGGCTGCGGATGGTGGAGTAGGGCGCGTCGGCCCGGTCTACGATGTCGGCCTGGCGGGGCTCCGGGGCGCCCTGCGTTCGGGCGCCCGCGAGCGCCTCAATGACGGCCTTCTGCTTCTCTCCGCGAAGCTGTTCAATCAGGTCTGCCGCCGCGTCCTTGTGCCGAAAGGCGGGCGCGAAGCGGAGGTGCGTCTCTGTTTTGGTGCGCACCCGCTCTTCCCTGAGCGTCGTCTCTATCTCCAGAACGTCGTCGTCGGCCATCCGGCGAATGAGCGAGAGGGGCACCGCGGGCCCAAGGCGCTTGCGCACGGCCCCCAGCGTCGTCTCGCCCTGCGCCGCCAGGTCGTCGAGCACGGCCCGCGCCACGTCGTGGTCGGCCCAGTCGCCCGGGTCAGCGTCGGTCCGCGTGAGGCGACGCTCCGTCTCGACGGTGGTGCCGGCGGGCAGAACGGCCTTCAGCGCCTCCCCCCAGCTGCACACGTAGTAGTCGGCGATCCACCGGGTGAGGTCCAGGAGCTCGTCGGTGCAGACGGGCACGTCGTCCAGCACGTCGAGCACGGCCTTCACTTCAAAGTCGAGCGTCTCCGGCGGCGGCCCCTCGCCGACGATCACCCCTGTCAGGCGACGGCTGCGGAACGGCACCAGGACGCGCGCGCCCACCAGCGCCGCCCCGGACAGGGCCTCGGGCACGCGGTACGTGTAGGCCTGGTCGAGTGGGAGCGGCAGGATGACGTCGACGGTCACAGGAGCGCAGGACGTGGTTGTGCGACAACTCTCCGCCTCCTGTACGGACCGGCGGCGGGCGGGGGCCGCCCCGATGCCAACCACCGATGCCAAACGCGACGATCCGCCGTGCGCGTTCTCATCCCAAAAATGAACGACGGGTCGACCGGCCAGTCGAGCCTCGATGATTTTTCGGGAGGGGATCGGAGTGGTGAGCCAGTTTGCTACTCAGCCTCCGTGTGTGGGACATGCACATCGATCTTCCGCAAATGGTGTGATGCCGTCTGCGTCGAACCGTTGTACAGGCTTTGAGCGACCGGCGCGGTCAGAACCTAGGAGCCGAGCCGCGCGCCGTCCCCATACACAAACCGTCGGCCCTGACCCGCGAATCGGAGCGGCTCGGCCGACGGATGGATCTCATGCAATTTTGTGGGGGCCCGATGTCTCTCGTGTCTCTCGGGGCTTGGAACCTCTCTCAAACTGGCTGCTATTGTAACGGTGTTTTAAATCAAGCCGTCCCTTTCCCCTATGATTGATGACCCGACCCACATCTGGCGCGTGTTTTACACCCGCGCCCGCGCTGAGAAGAAGTGTGAGCAGCGCTTGGAAGACCGGCGCATCGATGTGCTCGTGCCGAAAAAGAAAGAGATTCGGCAGTGGTCGGACCG
>PXSY01000209.1:0-3611 GCA_003023125.1 Bacteroidetes bacterium QH_10_64_19 | reverse complement strand
GCCGACCTGCGCCCGCCGGTCGGCGAGATGGTCACCGTGACCGACGGCCCGCTTCAAGGCCTGACGGGAGAGGTGAAGGAGCACCGCGGACAGATGCACCTTCTGGTCCGGGTGACGGCAATCCGCCAGGCGATGAAGGTGCAGGTGCCGGCCGACTGGGTGGAGGTCGACCCGGCCGCGACCTGAACCGGACGACAACGGATTCTCGGCCCGACGTGCCCGCCCGAAACGAATGTCTCTCCCCGGATTGGCGTCGGCGCGGCTCTAGACGCTGAGCACGCCTCCGGAGCGCGCAGCTCTGGAGCCCGTTCGGCGCGGCGCTCCTTCCCGGACTCGCGGGCACTCGCCGTTCAGCCCCCCTCCAGTGTGCGCCGCGTCTCAAACCAGTCGACCGTGCGGGCCAGGCCCTCTTCGATGGAGACCTGCGGGGCCCATCCCAGCTCCTCCTTCGCCCGCTCGTAACCGAGCACGCTTCGCTGCTGCTCGCCCGGCTTGGCCGGCCCGTGAGCCTCGTCGAGGTCGGCCCCGGTCTCCGCCCGTAGCGTCCGAAAGAGCTCGTTCACGCTCGTTTCCCGGCCGGTCCCCACGTTGAACGTCCCGCTTCCCTCGTATTCCAGCGCGGCGAGATTCGCGTCCACGACATCGCCGACGTACACGTAGTCGCGGGTCTGCTCGCCGGACCCATTGATGATGGGCTGCCCACCACTGAGCATTTCGTTCGTGAAGATCGCCACGACGCCCGCCTCGCCGTGGGGATTTTGGCGCGGGCCGTAGATGTTGGCGTAGCGCAGCGAGACCGTCTCCACGTCGTACTGGGCCCGGTAGTAGTACAGGTACTTCTCCGCCGCCAACTTGGCCACGCCGTAGGGCGAGACGGGCCGGAGCGGATGGGCCTCGTCCTGGGGCGTATATTCGGGCTCGCCGTAGATGGCCCCACCGGTGGACGCGAACACCACTTTCTGTAGGCCCTGATCGAGCCCCGCCTCCATCAGATTGAGCAGCCCCCGCACGTTGACGTCCGCGTCGAAGCTGGGGTCGTCGACCGACCTCCGCACGTCCATCTGCGCGGCGTGATGGACGAGACAATCGTACTGGTGTTCGGCGAAGAGGACCGCGGCAGCGTCCGAGCGGATGTCACGTTCGAACAGCGGGGCGGCCTCCGGCACCTTCCAGCGGCGGCCCGTGGAGAGATTGTCCAGGACGTGGACCTCGTGCCCCTCGGCGAGGAGCGCGTCAGCAACGTGGGAGCCGATGAACCCGGCGCCGCCGGTCACGAGAATGGTCATTGTGGAGAACGAAACGTCAGAAAGAACCGGAGCGAACCTCTACTTGGACTCACCCGGGAAGGTCCGAGGGAAGAGTTGCTTCTCCTGTCGCTTGAGTGGCAAAACGCACGCGACCTTCAGTGTCGTCCCCTCAAGCGGAAGAATCGTCTCAGGGAGCGGCGGCAGGCCCAGCCCCGTGGAGTCTTGTCGATGGAGCGCCCGTTTGCGGCGGCATCCCCCTCAGCCGCCGAGCGAACAATGTGCCCCACGTGTACGGCACGCAGCAGCAACCACAGTCCAGCCACTCGGGCAAAAGTCAAGGGGCACAAAGCCAAAGGTCATGAAGAACGTACAACACCCGTAGACCGTCGCCGCTTTTGGGAGGAACCGCAAGACGTGCCCGTAGCGGGAGATCTGGAAGCCGAGATTGGGATCAGCCGCCGTGGTGAGCAAAGGTGAAATCGTGGGAAGCGCAGTGCCTATTCTACCTCGAACACTACGAAATTCTGCCGCCTACAACCTTTCGTCCAGAGATCCAATTGCGCCTCCTTCTTCGTTCCTTTCCCGCCTACACTCGCCATGCATTCCGAGGCTCTGTCGGGAACGTTACCGAGGGGAATGGGGACCACTGTAGTCATCCCTCACCGCTCTAACGCGCCCCGAAGCCCGTCACGATCGTCTTCAGGGTCAGGTAGGTAGTGAGCAGATCGAGCATGACTGACTGGTGCTTCACGTAGTATAGGTCGTGCTCCAGCTTGCGGCGCGTGCCCTCCGTATCGGCAGCGTAGCCGTGCAGCACCTGCGCCCAGCCGCTGATGCCGGGACGAACGAGATGACGGTACTTGTACAGGTTCATATCATCGCTGAAGTCCTCGGCGAGCCCGACCTGCTCCGGACGCGGCCCGATCAGGCTCATCTCTCCTTTCAGCACGTTCCAGAACTGAGGCAGCTCATCGATGCGCAGCTTCCGAATGATCCGCCCCACTGTCGTGACTCGATCGTCCTCTTCGTCGGCGAAGACCTCTTTCTCTTCCCCAGCGTTGCCGTCGTACATGCTCCGAAACTTCGCCATCTGAAAGATCTCGCCGTCCCGCCCGATGCGTTCCTGCCAGAACAGAATGGCCCCTGGAGACTCCAATCGAATGGCAAGTGCCGCGAGGATCCCAATCGGAAGGGTGATCGGGAGGCTCAGGCCGATGAGCACTAGATCCATTGTTCGCTTGACGTACGAATAGTACCGGCGCTTTCGGACATCGACGCTCGTCTTGCACGAGGCCCCGAGCAGGACGCGGGCCGTGAGCAGTTCGTAAATGTACCCCGAATGGTAGGTCGGCATCCCTTTCATGCTATAATCCGCCAGCAATTCCTCGTAGTCAGAGA
Source organism: Bacteroidetes bacterium QH_10_64_19 (assembly GCA_003023125.1). The sequence goes on along the minus strand of PXSY01000209.1, from coordinate 966 downwards.
GGGACGCGTGAAAGTCGGCGACGATGCCATCGAGAATCCCGCGGTCCCAACCAGTGTCCTTCTCCACAGAGACCTCTGGAATCGCGAGCAGTCGATCCGTCACCCCGCCCGGGAGGACCAGCAGGCACGACTTTCGGTATCGATGGAGGAATTTGTCGAGCAAGTACCAGCCACTCGCCCCGACAGTGGCCAAAAGCGCCAGGGTGTTAACGGGAGAGCCAGGCATAGCGGCAAAGACCCCGCCCGCCGGCACCAGGGTAACGCTCACGCTGACGAGCGCCCCCTCGAACTGGTTGAGAAAGGGATACCGCTCAAACCTTGAACTGAGCACCCAGGCCCCCACGTAGGCCGCCGCGAGGAGTGCCATCACGGGCCAGGCCTGCCGAAAGAGCACGGTGGAAAACTCGCCTTCGAGCCAGAAGACAATTCCCCCAACAATGCCGGGGAGCGCAGCGGCGTGCAGGAGCTTCGACCAAATCTTCCGCGTCCGAATGATCTTATTGGGCGGAAGCGCCGCGGAGATGTAAATCGGAGGAGAGGGAGATGACGCGTCCGTCGAAGACGTCTCTGATTTACAGACACCGGCGTCCCCCTCCCGCACTGTCGGTGACGAGGAAATGGCCATGCCAGGATGCCACTCGATACTGAAGAAAGGACAGAAGAGATGAACGCCTTGGGCGAGTGCTAAGATGAACCCTTTCCCACAGAAGTGCAAATTCTCTGGAGCAAACGCTCCGCCCAAGGTTCAGACCTCAAGAGATCGGCAGCTGTTTTGCGCAGCGAGAGGACAGCATGTGCGATCCGCTCCCGCAGCGACGGGGCCCTTAACTACGGGAAATCAGCAAAATCGCCCTCCAACGCGTCTCAGGGCCGCTTTTGCAAACCGTGGGTGCGATTTCGAATGCGATCGGACCTACAGTACTCCCTGGACCGCATCCACGATTTTATTTTTTCTGCGCTACACAA